>JASEIE010000559.1:228-504 GCA_030024065.1 Thermodesulfobacteriota bacterium | reverse complement strand
CGTACCCACACCTCTTTCCCTTGGGAGTGTTTATAGATCCCCACTTCCCCCCGGCAGATCACCATCAGAGAGTCCCCGGGTTCGCCTTCGCGGCAGAGGAAAATATCCTTCGGGAAGGTTCTGAATTGGACACGACCGAGCAGGGATTGAAGCTCTTCTTCATTGAGATCGGTGAGGATGGGGATGCGGGGCAGGGGCCTGGAGGATGTCGCTTCCCGGGCCTTCTCCGTATAGAGTTGAGCCAGCCGCGCATTGACATCTTTTGCAAAGGGATCA
>JASEIE010000559.1:0-218 GCA_030024065.1 Thermodesulfobacteriota bacterium | reverse complement strand
GGAGATGGCCTTGAGCAGGAAACCCTCACTGGCATAAGCCTCAGCCACCTCCCGGTACTCAGCGATCGCCTCCTTCTTCTTTCCCAGCCGCTCCAGCAATTCAGCCTTTTTCAACCGGGATCGAAGATCTTCAGGCTCCTGGTCAATATGTTTTTCAAAAGACTCGAGGGCCTTCTTCCAATCCCTCCGGGAGAGAGATGAAAGGGCTTAGTCTTTAT
>JASEIE010000558.1 GCA_030024065.1 Thermodesulfobacteriota bacterium | reverse complement strand
GAGGATAATAAACTCCTCCAGGGCTGCCCGAGGCCAGGGTCAGAAATTTTTTCTTTGCCATGGAATGACCTACCCATAACACACTTAAAATCAAGAACATGATGAACGTGATATAAAATAACCTCTTCATAAAACACCTCCTATCTTAGAAATTTTAAATAGAATTACCTAATCTCTTTTCACCTCCTTTCTCTTGCCCTTTTTCCACCCACTTTCTTTACGAAGTTCTCCTCTGTATGTTTTGTGGTGTTGTAATAGACCTGTTGACGCTCCCAAATCTTTTCCAATTCTTTTAAAGATTTCATGGTGCTCTTTTTGCTAAAAATTCCAAGGGTTGTGGCAATGGCATTGATGAGGCTAAGAGGCGCTGTGAAGGATTCAATAAAAGAATCCAATTTGTGTTGGGCTGTTAGAACAACACCAGCATATTGGGCCAAAGGAGAGACAAGGCTATCGGTGATAGCCAAGGTCTTAATTCCCCTCTGTTTTGCAAACTGAAGAACC
>JASEIE010000557.1 GCA_030024065.1 Thermodesulfobacteriota bacterium | reverse complement strand
AGGAGATTTCGTCAGAATGTCTTTCACTATACCTTCGGTTAGTTTTCCAGAATGCCGGTCTTTCTTTAATACAATTAAAACCTGCAAGCCTGCTTTCACATTTGCACGATTTGTACCGTCCATGCTTCCACTAAGTCCCCCATTGCCCCTATTTTTCTCGATATAAACTTACGATTCAAATGGTTAGCTTGGTCCGACCCGCTACAGCATGCTTGATTTTAAAATATCAAAATACAAGACCTGCGACTTTTAGATCGGATATTTGAGTTCCGGATATACCTAATTGTTCTTATTGCTTCATCCGTCCACTCATTATAAGCGCACGCAGGCGATTGACTTCTCTGGAAGTGGGAGGTGAACGAAGAGATCACCATCATGGAAAAGTAGTTCGAGAAAGGATGACAGGCTGAGATCCAGAAAAAGTTGACCGAAGCTCACCGGGAAGACCATTAAAGGGGATCAAATGAAAGGCTCAATGATTGACAATATGCCGGAAATTCCAACTGACG
>JASEIE010000556.1 GCA_030024065.1 Thermodesulfobacteriota bacterium | reverse complement strand
GAAAAAATTTAGGGCGGGATTGGATTCCGGCTTTCGCCGGAATGACATTATTTGAGGTAGCCTTTAATTTTACACCTGAAAGATCTCTTGACCCACTGGGGTCAATATTTCGTAGCCATTTTTCGTGACAGCTACCGTATTTTCAAGACCTACCGCTCCTTCTCCGGGGAAGACGATTTTCGGCTCCACAGCAAAGGTCATTCCTTCTTCCAGAGGATAGGATTGACCCTGCGCAATGAAAGGCAATTCATTTAGCTCCAGCCCTATTCCATGTCCAATGAAACGTGTCTGGAGCCCTGGGGGTCCCAAATAACTATCCTTGTAACCCAACTTTTTTGCAAGTTTTAGAGTCTTCATAAAGATTGCCTCGCCATCCGCTCCCGGTCGAACCTCATCGAGGACAGCCTCATGGATCTCCCGGCAGGCCTGATAAGCATCGATAAATTTCTTTTTCATTTTTCCAATGGAAAACATACGGGTTTCATCTGCTTGATAACCGTGAAAGCAGGT
>JASEIE010000555.1 GCA_030024065.1 Thermodesulfobacteriota bacterium | reverse complement strand
TGGGGGCTGAGCTTGTTTTTTCATTGCGGTCCTTTCAGACGTCATTCAATAGGTTCTGAGCTTCTTTCGCCTCTTAATTTTTCCCCTTGCCCTGGTTTCTGTTCAATCATAACCTTGTCATTCATGACAACCGTGCCAAGAGAAATAAAGGAAGGAAGTGGGTATCCTCCTCCCCTGGACTGCTTATGCGACTTTAAGAAGAATGATAAGGCAAGATTAGTCAATGACAAGAAAGTAGGCCCCAAATTCTTACCCCTGAGGGTTACACTCAGCGGGAGGTTGCCAACCCTCTAGGGATGCTCTTTACCCCGTTAGAAATAACCCGCTGCGCCAGCGCTTGCGCGGCGAGTGCCCCGCTGGGTTTCGAGTCGCAACGGCTGGAATTTCTAACGGGGTGAACCCAACCCTTACCCAGAGAGGGATGGCTGTCAAATCAATGTCGTCACCTGGATCAATCCAATGGTGACCTTTGGAAGTTATCCTCAAAAGGGTAGAAACAGCCTTTTGATG
>JASEIE010000554.1 GCA_030024065.1 Thermodesulfobacteriota bacterium | reverse complement strand
ATGACATTTTCATTCAGTGGTCGATGGTCGTCATTCCTTCGGAGGCAGGAATCCAGTATCTTTGATGTCATTAATAAAGAAAAATTGCTCAATTTAGGTATTAAAAACCCGCGATGGCAACGCTTTGAAAGCACACTCAAATGCCTTCCCTTTGCAATGTTACGGTTAAGATAGGGAAATGATCAAAATACCCCTTATCCCTTCAAGATTGCTTTCGTCGGCAATGCTTTAAATGATGTTTATGGCCCCGATTTCCCCGGCGAAACCTTCCGCGTCCTCAAAGAAAAGAATGAGAAGGGGTTCAACGAAATGCGCCCTGCGCCATGCGTTGAAGTTATGGGCTCGGTTCATGGAGAGTTAGGTGGGGAAAATAATGACAACGGAAGATGCGACTTCCACATCCAACCCTCTCCAGGACAAGACCCGGGCAGATTGTGACGCATCTTTCGCAGTCAATACAACTTTGTGGAATCACCATCGGCGGGGTGACCTCACGTCTCATCGACTTAGCC
>JASEIE010000553.1 GCA_030024065.1 Thermodesulfobacteriota bacterium | reverse complement strand
ATCATTTTATCGCCCTATTCTCTTTTCGATGAACGTAACGGCTTCATTCAAGGTCATGCCGTATAATTCGATAGCGTCGTCCTCATCAAGCACTATCGCAAATGCCTTTTCGATTTCTGATATTTGTTTCGTTTCGGTCAATACATCTGGTAGTCTACGGGTTGACCACATCAAGCAAATCTGTCCAGAAGTGCAGCTTCTATTGTATCTCAATTGATATTTCTTGTAGATACCGTACAGTTTCTTGTATGTAAGTATAGATTGGTTTTTCATGATAACGCCTGAGGTCAGCGGTGGCTGTAAGCCATCCGCTGGAGTGATTTGTTAGACACTTTTCTTTTTGGGTCGAAACTCAATAATCAAGACCTCAAAAATCTTTCCTAGTCTAATTGGCCTAACCCGATATCGAATCCCATATTACTTAACTCGCACAGTTCTTTTGGCACCTGCCTCCAGACCAGATCATCAGTTTTATCTCGCGCTTTCCGCGCCAAGGCGACATATTCAGATGCG
>JASEIE010000552.1 GCA_030024065.1 Thermodesulfobacteriota bacterium | reverse complement strand
GTGTAGACGAAAAGCCCGGCCAGCCCGATGAGGATTAAGCAAAAGCCAATACTGACAGGATAAATGACATTCAGTAAATATGCATTTTGCTTTGCCCAAAAGTGCAGATATGTCGGGTCCACGTCGATTCCTCGAACCAAGATTAAGAGAGCTCTGAAAAACCATCTTTCGCTCTCTTGATTACATAGATTCCCAAGAAGGATTACACAGATTTTTCTTTATTTCCAGTACATCTCTAATCGGTGCAATCGTTCATAATCCGTGTAATCAGAGATTTCATGGCTTTTTCAGAAATCTCTTAAGGTAGAAGTTTGGGATAAAACAGGGTCAGATGGGCAATGAAGAATGCCGTGATCACTACGCCGACAATCCCCAGTGCCCATCTCACGAACCGGTCGTATTTCGAACGAAAGCCAACATCCAGGATCGTCAGTCGGGCAGCCAAGAAGAGGCAGTAGATCATCCCCATCAGAATCAAAACCTCAATGACAATGGCTATAACCCTCAATTTTCT
>JASEIE010000551.1 GCA_030024065.1 Thermodesulfobacteriota bacterium | reverse complement strand
GGTCATTTCATCAAATGAATGTGCACCTATCTTGTAAAGCCATCTCAGGATCTGGACGCTGCGGTAGCGTTCTTTCCCAAATTGATGAATGAATCCCTCCAGTTCGGAAAGACTGAGATTCTTCAGATCGATCTTTTCCAGGCAATCTTTCATGACGGATGTGTCACCCTCTAACGATGAAAATGGTCATGGGGTTAAGGTGAGGAAGCCTGTTTGGGTTAGGTCAAAGGGTTAAGGCTAATAATTTTTAGACACACCACCTCACCCATCAACCAAACGGGCTTCTTGACCCTAACCATTAGACCAAAGATTTTTATTTTATAGGTAATCATCCCTCTCAGGTCTCAATATTCAAAAATCTCCAGGGCATTAAAGAAATATTTGATTTCAAAGGCAGCAGTTTCTGGTCCGTCGGATCCGTGGACAATATTTCTCTCAATATTGGTGGCAAACTGGCGTCTCAATGTCCCTTCCTTGGCCTGTTTGGGATCGGTGGCGCCCATCAGTTCTCTCG
>JASEIE010000550.1 GCA_030024065.1 Thermodesulfobacteriota bacterium | reverse complement strand
AGTCGTTCCATGTCCCTCGTTTCAGAATCTCAACAAAAAACAACAACCCATCTCAGACGGAAACACCAATCAAACACTGGGGTGGGTCTCTAAACCGGTGTTTATCTCCTAAGAAACTCAAAAACATGCAACTTCAGAGTGGGTCCATTTATATCGCTAAGGTGGGTCCATTCTTAATCGGGGGTAGCACAGGGGGAGTTTTCACAGATGGCGGGAAGGGGTTGGGGTATTCGGAGGCGAAGATGGCGCGGTAGCTTGGGGTGATCGGTTCTTATGGGACAAGGATTGTGGCCGAGCGGCAACTGTCGGAATAGGTTAGATTAAGATATCAAAATGGCTAGGTACGTTCCGCACGAAGTCTCCCATTTCTGAAATTTAAACGGTATTGACATTTGCCATTTGGCATTTTATTATGGCAATAATAAAAGAGGAGGTTTTTGCTATGGAGACAACAATAGATAAATTTGGCAGAGTTGTAATACCGAAAGAAATTCGTGTTCATCTTGGTTTGAAACCTG
>JASEIE010000054.1 GCA_030024065.1 Thermodesulfobacteriota bacterium | reverse complement strand
CATCGAAGTTGATATCCGTATTCTTCGACCTGGATATGATCCAGGAAAAGCATCAGTTTTTGTTGTTTGACATCGATAGTAGCCACAACCGTACAGCAACAGCCCGTTCGTTCTTTGCGTTTTTCTTCATGAGCACCTCTTTAAGGTATGATGCTCATGATAATGCATGCTGTGGCTATTCGATTGTCAAAGAGCGTTTTTCCACGATGTCCTGAGCATTAAATTTGTCCACGATGTCGTGAACGTTATCACATGGAATTAAGAATTCCGGTTTTGAAGATCTGGTCTTCATTGTTGTCGCCTCTCCTCCCAAGGGAGTCCCGGAGTGAAAAAAGGGTGTGCCGTTGCTTCGAGCCGATCACTTAACGTGTTGAAAATAGACTCACCTTTGCATCGAAAATGCCGGAAACTGTTGATAGGAGCTGATTAACCGGCCAGAAGAGCATTTACTCAACTTTCAAAGCTTTTTTCTTAAAAGAAAAGGCCAGAAACCTTTGTGGTTTAAGGCTTTTTCTAATTTCTTCAACACGTTAAGCTACCGGCTCGCCGTTGCTTCCCTATATTATTCCTGCGGTTCTTTCCATTGTAATGCCATCGAAGTTGACCAGCAAGTGCCCCGCAAACCCCGGCCTGTGGCCAGGGCCGGGGAGCCTCACGAAGAATAATAGAAGGAGGGTAAGAGAAGGCTGGCGGATGAGCTGGGAAGATTTGTTGTCAAGGGAAAAGGAGAATAAAGAATCGAGCGACTGGAGGTTGGGAGGATGAAACAGCAGGAAAGATTTCGTTGCACGATTATGCGAGGTGGAACGAGTAAAGGCATCTATATTATGAGAAACGAACTTCCGCAAGACCCTGAGGTGAGAGACAGGATCATTCTTGCCATTTTCGGAAGTCCGGACATCCGGCAGGTGGATGGTTTAGGTGGGGCAGATCTCTTAACCAGTAAAGTAGCAATCATTGGGCCTTCAAGCCGAGCTGATGCAGACGTAGACTATACCTTTGGTCAAGTCGGTATCACCGAAGCCAAAGTGGATTATACTGGCAACTGTGGGAATATCTCTTCGGGGGTGGGTCCATTTACTATTATTCAAGGTTTGGTAGATGCCGTGGAGCCTATCACTAAAGTTAGAATCCATATGACAAACACAAAGAAGGTTTTGGCAGCGGAAGTCCCCGTAAAAGATGGGGCTCCCGTCATTGAAGGTCATTATCATATTGACGGATGTCCTGGGACAGGTGCAAAAATCACGATGGATTGGTCGGATACTGGTGGTGCAGTTACAGGGAAGATATTGCCAACCGGACATGCGAAGGATGTTTTGAATGTAGGGGGGATGGGTCAGGTAACTGTTTCTATTGTAGACGCAGGAAATCCAATTGTATTCATTCAAGCTGAATCATTGGATATGAAAGGAACGGAAAATCCATTCGAAATTGATGGAGATGCCGTCTTATTAGGGAAATTGGAGAGGATACGATCAGCGGCCGCAGCGAGGTTAGGCTTTGTGAAGGATTGGCGGAAGGCGACCAAGCAGAGTCAATATGCTCCATTTATCACGATGGTCAATTCTCCCAAGAATTATGTCGACTATACTACTGGAAAGACGATTAAGGCAGATTCTTTCGATATCATGGCAAGACTATTATTTAATCAAAGGATGCATAAGACCTATCCTGGGTCAGGAACTGTATGCACAGGGACGGCCGCCAGAATCCCTGGAACAATCGTAAACGAGTTCCTTTCAAAATCAGCAAAGAATAGAAAAGAGGTTAGGATAGGTCACCCCGCTGGGGTCATACCTATTGAAGTGGAAGTAAAGATGGAAGGGCGGAAACCCATTTTGAGAAGAGCGGCCATTGGCCGAACAGCCAGGATCATCATGGAGGGGTATGTTTTCGTTAGAAAAGATCTTATTTATGGAAGTAAGAAATAAGGAGGAGATGAAGTTATCTTTTGGGAGGGGAGAATAAGAGGATGAAATTATTTGAGCCCGGAAAGATAGGGAAACTCAATCTAAAAAACAGGATTGTGATGGCTGCCATGGGTTGTGGAGGGCTGATTCAACCAGACGGGAAACTTTCACCTAAGGGGATTGATTATTATGCTGCTCGGGCCAAAGGAGGAACAGGATTCATTATCACGAGCTCTTGTCGAGCAAGCCGGGAGTTGGAACCGCTCAAGATTCACCCTCTTGTCCCCTATCTTGTCCTTGATAGCAAAATCAATTCAGGCTGGCTTGATGAATTGGCTGATGCCGTCCATGACTACGGGGCAAAGGTTGCTCTCCAATTATCGGCTGGAGAAGGGCGGGTCCGATCTCGGAAAGAATTAAATGAAATCGGCCATAAGCCACCCATCGCTCCATCTGCGCAACCCTGTTTTGCAGATCCAAATGTGATGGCAAATGAGCTGACCCTGAAAGAGATCGAACACCTGATCCAGGCTTTCGGATATGCTGCTCAGATAGCAAAAGCTGCCGGAATGGATGCCATTGAGCTCAACTGTCACGGAGGATATCTCTTTGACCAGTTTATGACTGGACTTTGGAATCAACGTGCTGATCAATATGGAGGAGGCCTTGAGGGTCGGCTCAGATTACTCTTTGAAGTCATCAAAAAAATAAAAGAGGGATGTGGAGAAGACTTTCCTCTCATTGTGAAATTCGGTCTGACTCACTATCTTGAAGGTGGTAGAGAAATTGATGAAGGTCTTGAGATTGCTCGCAGATTAGAGAATGCAGGTGTGGACGCCCTCTGTGTCGATGCGGGCAGTTACGAAACCCGCTATTGGCTCATCCCCTCAGAATTTCAGCCTCGAGGTTGTACGGTGGAGCTTGCAGAGATGACGAAGAAAGTGGTTAAGATTCCAGTGATGGCGGTAAGCAAACTTGGTTACCCGGAATTGGCAGAGAGGGTTTTGAAGGAGGGGAAGGCAGATTTTATTGCTTTAGCAAGACCATTACTGGCAGATCCAGACTGGGCCAATAAGGTAAAAGAAGGGAGACCGGAAGATATCCGACCCTGCATTGGATGCCTTGAGGGCTGTCATCATAGAATTCAGGAGAGTAAGGCCATCGGTTGTGCGGTGAATCCAATGACGGGAAAGGAAAAGGAGCTTGAGCTTAGGCCAGCCGAGAAGAAGAAAAAGGTGTTTGTGATAGGTGGGGGGCCAGGGGGGATGGAGGCGGCAAGGGTAGCCGCGTTAAGAGGTCATAAGGTGACCTTATGGGAGAAGAGAGATAACTTGAGTGGAAATCTCGCCTCAGCTTCTGCGCCTGACTTTAAGCGAGATTATAGAATTTTGATTCATTATTTTTCGACACAGATGAAGAAGTTAGGGGTCACTATCAAGCTGAAGAAAGAGGTGTCGGCGGAGTTGATCGAGAAGATGAAACCAGATGTAGTTTTTGTAGCTACAGGTAGCACACCCATCCTACTTAAGATTCCCGGGGCAGAAAAAAAGAATGTGATCACAGCCATTGATTTGCTTTTAGGTAGAAGAAGGGCTGGAAAATCGGTGGTGGTGATTGGTGGTGGGATTGTGGGTTGTGAGACTGCCCTCTATATAGCTCAAAAAGGGAGGTGTGTGACCATCGTTGAGATTTTGGATGGCATTGCCCGTGATATGTATGTGATTAATCGAATGCATCTTTTGAAATTGCTTTCTGATGCCAAGGTGAAGATCTTGACGGAGACGAGGGTGTTGGAGATTACCTCTGGGAATGTGATGATAGAGGGAAGGGATGGTCAGAAGGACGAATTAGAAGCGGACACAGTGGTGTTGGCAGTTGGATTGAGACCTAACGATGAATTAATTTCAAAATTGAGGGGCAAGGTAAAGGAATTGTATTCAATTGGAGATTGCAATGAGCCTCGTAAAGTGATCGATGCCATTTGGGAAGGGTTCCGCCTTGCCCGTTTGATTTAATAGGATAAGAACGGTGGAGGTGATTTAATAAATTTTATAGAAGGATCAGATGGTGGGAGAGACAGAGACCATTGCTCAATATTTGGTTGATTTGGATTATTCCTCTATCCCTGCCCATATCTTGGAGGAGATGAAAAGTCTCCTCTTCGACTATTTAGGAGTTGCATTGGGAGGGACAGGGACTGAGAGTGGAAGAATCGCTGCCCAATTCTCGAAGGACTTTGAAGAAAAGGGGGAGGCGACGATCATCGGATTTGGTTATAAGGTTTCGGCTCCCAGTGCTGCTTTTGCCAATGCCATCCTTTCCCATAGCACTGAGTTGGATGATGTTGATAGCCTTTCCTATATCCATTTCAGTCCGCCCATTCTTTCAGCTGCCTTAGCCATGGCTGAAAGGGGCCATGCTTCAGGAAGAGATCTTCTCGTCTCATTGGTTGCTGGATGCGACATTACAGCAAGGTTGAGCTCAGCCATCAATCCGTCCCATAGGGATAAAGGATTTCATACCACCTCAAACTGCGGTGTTTTTGGAGCCGCCGCCGCATCCGCTAAATTGCTCAATTTGAAGTTTAAAGAAACGGTGAGTACCTTAGGCCTGGCAGGCGCACAGGCCTCGGGTTTGATGGAATTTTTTGGAACTTCCATGCAGAAAAGGTTCAACCCAGGGCCAGCTGCAAGGGGAGGCACCATTTCGGCTTTATTGGCTCAGAGGGGCTTCACAGGTGCCGAGACAATCCTTGAAGGAGATCGGGGATTCCTTAGAGCCTATTCCGACCAGTTTGATCGAAAAAAGCTTGTGGACGGACTTGGAAAAGAGTTTCCTATCTACATTGAATATAAACCTTATGCTTGTGTTCGACCTGTACACAATGCCATTGATTGCGCCATAGAATTGAAGCATCAATATAAAATCGATCCTGCTGAGATTTGTGGGATTACAGTCTTCCGCCATCCAAGATGGGCTCATTATCACAACATCAAGAGACCGAGAACCTTTCATGAGGCCCAAGTCAGCCTACCTTATTCTGTTGCCGTCTCTTTTGTAGAGGGAAAGGCCTTTCTCCCAGAATATTCAGAGGAGAGGCTGAGGAATCCATTCATTCAAAAACTTTCTGAGATGGTTGAGATCCGTACCGTGGATGACCTTCCGAGAGGTGTTTCCTGTAGAATGGAAGTTATTCTTAAAGATAGTTCTAAGTATCAATCTCAAGTGGATTATCCAAAAGGCTCTATCCAGAATCCTCTCACTCGGGAGGAGTTGAGGACGAAGTTCAGAAATCTCTCTTCAGCCTATTTAGACGAAAGAAAGCAGAAAGAGATAGAAGACACGGTCTTCGAGATAGAGAAGATAAAAGATGTCTCCGATCTTGTCGGTCTCGTAGTTGGAAGAAGAGGGTGAGATAGCAAAATATTCTCCTCTGCAAAAGGATAGAAAATAAACCAATGCATTCCACTTCACCCACTCAAACACCTGCAAATTTTGCCGCCAACCCGACCTATTCAGACATCCCTTCTTCTGTAATGGCTCATATGAAATTATGTCTCCTCTCGGACAACGAACGTAACAAAACTACATGTGGGATGGGATTATAAACCAGAAGGAGTGACAACAGCTCAGATGAACCTTGTTTATTGTTTAACTGCGATGGCATTGGAAGAAGATGTTTTTGTCGATCAATTTACTGAAGAGAAGATCAACGATCCAAATTTTTTAGAGTTCATTAAAAGAATCGAAGTCATCCCAGACCCTGAGCTCGATCGCCTGGGTCAAGACTACAGGCATGCCATCATATGTGAGGTAGAAACGATCCCGATTTTCTCATTGTCGCCCGTACAGATGCGCGTGGTGTGGAGGGCTTTGAGAACGCAATCCAAAGAGGAAGACGCTATGCGGAAGCTGGGGCAGACATGATTTTTGTGGAAGCCCCTCAGATGATGGAGGAGGTCCGAGAGATCCCCAGGCCCCTTTCAGTCCCTCTTGTGATCAATATGTTTAAAGGAGGTAAAACTCCACTCGTTCCTATGAAACAATTGGAAGAATGGGGATATCGAATTGCTATTGTCCCATCGTCCCCTCAACTCGCTGCTATCAGAGCGATGGGACAACTTCTCAAAATCTTAAAGGAAGAGGGTACCGTGGAGCCTTATGCTGAGGGAATGATCACCTTTCAGGAAAGGGAGGAGATTGTTGATCTTCAAAAATTTCAAGAATTGGAAAAGAGATTCTTAAACTTATGATACCTATGAGATGAGGAGGAGAAATCAATGGATCGAACTGTGGATAAAATCAGCACTTATGCCGCTTCCCTCACCTATTCCGATCTTACTCCAGAGGCAATCCATGCAGTGAAGAGAAGCTTGATCGATTCGATAGGCTGCGCCTTAGGGGCTTTTTCTGCAGAGCCGGTCAAGATCGCAAAGCGACTTGCCTATCGGATGAGCAGTGATATGCCGGCATCGGTTTTAGGTACAATCGTGAAGACCACTCCAGAAATGGCTACCTTCACAAATGGCATCATGGTTCGTTACCTCGATTTCAATGATGATTATCTCAATAAGGATGGACCCCATCCCAGTGATAATATCTCTGCCATCCTGGCGATCTGTGAAGCCTCGCATGGAGACGGAAAGAGTCTTGCCCTGGGAATCACTCTGGCTTATGAAATCGTTGACCAGTTGGTCGATGTAGCCGATTTCAACTTCAGAGGCTGGGACTATGTGACGGAAACAGCAATTGGCAGTGCGTTGGGGGTGGGGAAGGTCCTTGGCTTATCTAAAGAGAAGATGTCCCAGGCCTTGGCTCTTGCTATTGCACCCAATATCGGTTTATGGCAGACAAGGATGGGGGAATTGTCGATGTGGAAAGGGTGTGCTGGGCCGAATGCTGCTCGGAATGGTCTCTTTGCTGCCTTATTGGCATCGGAAGGGATGACAGGACCTCATCAGATCATAGAGGGACCTTGCGGGCTATGGAATCAGGTGACAGGAAAGTTTGAGATGGGACCTTTTGGTGGACAAGATCATCCTTTTAAGATCCAGGAAACTTTTTTTAAGTACAGGCCTGTTATGTACACCATATTATTACCTGTTGAGACGGCTCTTAAGTTACGGGAAGACATCAATGGTGTCGAGATCGATTCCATAAAGGTTTTTCTTGATCATTTCTGCATTGCTAGCAGCAGTGGACCTGAGAAATATGATCCCCATACCCGAGAGACAGCTGATCATAGCATACCCTATATTGTTGTCGCTACTCTGGTAGATGGGGAGATTACAGAAAAGACCTATACACCAGAGCGTTTTCGTGACCCCCAAATCCTTTCTCTCCTCAAGAGATTGAATATGGAAGAGGATCCTCAGTATACACAAGAGTGGCCAAAGACATTTAATTGTCGCATAGAAATCACTGGGAAATCAGGGACGAAGTGGAGCAAACATATGAGGAATCCAAAAGGCCATCCCGCTAATCCCATGACCGATACTGAGATTGAAGAGAAATTCCTAAAATTAACTCGGGAGACACTCACACCGAAGAAGGCCAGATCGGTTCTCGATCTGTTATGGCGGCTAGAGGCGATTAAGGATGTGAGTCAAATACTTGAAGCTGTTCGGATATGACTGTTGGCTGATACGAAAGGTAAATATATGGAGTATGTGAGACTAGGTCATTCAGGGATGAAAGTGAGTAGGATCGCTTTCGGTTGTTTGACTTTGGGGAGAGAGGCGGATGAAAAGGAGTCCATCCGCATGGTGGACTTAGCTTTTGATCACGGAATAAATCTTTTTGATACTGCTGATTTTTACTCGAAAGGACGATCGGAAGAGGTTCTAGGGAAGGCTTTAAAAGAGAAGAGAGATCAGGTGGTGCTCGCAACGAAAGTATGCAAGCCAATCAGGGAAGGGCCCAACGACCAAGGTTGTTCACGTTACCATCTCATTCGGGCTGTGGAGGATAGTCTTCGCCGTCTTAAGACGGACAGGATAGACCTTTGTCAACTTCACAGATTTGATCCTGAAACGCCACTCGAGGAAACCCTCAGGGCGTTGGATGATCTGGTGAGGTGGGGTAAGGTTGTTTATATTGGTTGCAGCAATTTCGCTGCCCGCGAGCTCATGAAAGCTTTAGGAATTAGCAGAAGCCTTGGACTTCACTCTTTTATTTCGATTCAGCCCCTATATAACATTTTAAAAAGGGAGGTTGAAACTGAAATTTTTCCCCTCTGTTTAGAAGAGGGGATAGGGGTTATTCCTTACAATCCATTAGCGGGAGGTTTTTTAACAGGAAAATATAACTGTGATATCCCCCCGCCGATGGGGACTCGGTTAGGCGAGTCTGATATCTATCGGGAACGCTACCTTTCCAAAGAGAGCTTCGAGAAGACTTCTCGATTTCTGGAAGTTGCAAAGAAAAGAGGATTACATCCCATTGCCCTTGCTATGGCTTGGGTGGCCTCCCATCCAGCAGTCACCTCTCCTGTTATTGGAGCACGCAATGAAGAACAGTTAAAGGAGACCCTGAAGTTGACAGAGCTGAGAATCTCCATTCAAGAAAGGGATGAAGTAAGCAAGGAGATGTGGGATTAGCTCTGGGCAGTAAAGAGAAAAAGGTTTTTAATATGAAAATTCTGGTGACGGGTGGAACCGGTTTATTAGGAGCAGCAGTTGGAGAGAAATTAATCGAAAAAGGATTAGAACCAGTCCTTTTCGATATCGCCCCTCGTGATGAGCAGATTGCTAAAATAAAAGATAAAGCAGAGGTTATCCGTGGAAATATCCTCGAACTTTCTGAACTGCTGGAAGTGATCAGAGAGAAAAAGGTCCACGGAATCATCCATGCCGCAGCGATCTTGCTCAATGCGGCCCGGGAGATGCCCTATGAAGCCATAAGGGTTAATATCTTGGGAACGGCAAATATATTGGAGGCGGCTAGGATTGAAGGAATGGAAAAGGTGATCTTCAGTGGTTCTGCCGCTGTTTATCATTTCTCGATTTATAGAGATCGACCCATCACAGAAAATGATCCCATTTTCCCAAATGATATTTATGCCTCGACGAAGCTTGCCTGTGAATACCTGGGAGAGAATTATTCAAAACTTTACGGGACAAAGTTTATCAGCTTGAGGTTTGCTTCCATTTATGGTCCCAGTTATCCCCAGGGTGGATACGCAGGTTCCTGGCTCCATCCTTTGTTAACTGCCATGGTGACTGGAAAGTCCCATTATCAAATCAAGCGATCTCCTCGAAGGTTTAATCAATATATTTATGTTCAAGATGCTGCCAATGCTTTGGTGAAAGCCTTATTAAGCGACACACAGTCTAATGTTTTTAATATCGGAGAGGGAAAATTGAGAACCTTTGACGAAGTGATAAGTCAGGTCCAAATGCTTTTCCCTAAACAGAAAATAGAGATTGTGGAAGGACCTAAAAAAGATGCCTCACCGATCGATTGGGTTTTCCCTTACGATATATCCTTAGCTGAAAAGGAGTTGGGTTTTAAGGTGGAATTTCCTTTAGAAAAGGCACTGTCTCACTACATTCAATGGCTTCGGGAACACCTCCGAAATAAGCAATCTTTTCAATCTCTCAATTCTGTGACTCTGCCTTAAACGGGGGGGGGCGAGCAGTCGCGTGATAGATATGAGACTTCATAGGTGCTCGCAAACCCTAATGGAGGGACCGCTTCTTCTTTATTAGGGAGGAAATCTCTTAAGTCCCGATGATGACTTCGTCACCTTCAACTGTATATTTAGTGTCTATATTTTGGGATTTAGTGATTTTTTCCATATATTTCACCACATCATTAAATTCTTTATCTTCGGGACTTAAAAACCTTGGCGATGAGTCCTCGTTGATCAAAGCAGGGAGGAAGGAAATCTTCTTTATCTTTTTATCTGAGATGATGATCTTAACAGCCATGGTCATTCTGGCATCAGCCGGGAATGGGTAAGACTTATATCTCGGATCAAGTGTCCAGCTTGGATTTAACTCCATTAACTCTTTCCAACGTTGACTGCTCAGCAACTCTTGAGGCAACTCATGGTCACAGGCAAAATTACACAGGCTATAAAAGATGGGTTTGCCTTTGTAAATTTCAATCGCCTTTAAGATGTGAGCATGATGCCCGAGGATGACATCAGCCCCCGCATCCAGAGCGGCATATCCGACCTTTTTTTGATACATGGCAATTTCAGCCTCCTTAAAGTGGATCCCCCAATGCATTGAGACCATCACAATATCCACCTGGGCCTTCAATCTCTCGATATCTTCTATCATCGCTGCTTTATCACTCTCATGGGCAAATGAGTGAATCCTTGCTGGAGTTCCAGGCTGGTCATGTTCCACTTGCTCATACAAGGTAAATCCCCTTATAGGGGCGCAGCCTGGTTTATTTGCTTCAGCCCAGTATCCAAGGGGGAGAATAGAGCTATAGGCCAAGAAACCAATCTGGGTCCCTTTACAGTTGACAATCTGAGGTTTTCTTGCTTCCGCGATATTCTTGCCAACACCAATGAGCTCAATCCCTGTCTTCCTCATGACTTCGATGGTATCTAAGAGAGCTTCTGATCCATAATCATAGTGGTGATTGCTGGCAAAGGAGACGACATTAAACCCAGCGTTTCTGATCGCAGGAGCATTCCGAGGGTGAGCTCTCATAGGGACTCTCGCTTGGGGGAGAGGGGTCCCTCGTTCTGAATAATTCGTCTCAAGCTGACAAAAAGCTATATCTGCTGATTTAATGACATGGGTGACATGTTTAAATATGGAGTCTGGATCATCTCGGTTCACCCAAACATCCCCCACCGCCAATACCGCAATGGTCTTTTGATCTGACATCTTTTTTTCTCCTTTTGATTATCTATTGATCAATAATTTCGTTAATTCTGAAATATTGGAAACAGTTTCCAGATTTTTAATTAACTCGATGACTTGTCCACTCCTTTGGTCATCAATTAAACCCTTCGTCAGGGTCTTAAATTTTACGCAGACTTCTTCAAAGGTCATTTCATTCTTGGGCCGACCTTTTGCATGGGTCACTTCTTTTTCGAGTGTCTTTCCATTTTTTAATTTCAGTGACACCTTGACACCCTGGACCGCAGGGAAAGCTCTATCGATCTCCTCATCCTTGAATAGTTTCGTCCTTTTCATGATCTCTTGGACATTCTTTCTTTCTCCAGTGGCTTTGTTAAAATAATTGGGGTTTTTAGGATCTCCCACGACAGCCAATGCCGCACCAAATGGAGCACTATATTGTGCTGCCATAATAGAGTCGATTTGATAAATGGCGTTATGGTCGACAAGGTTTTCAGCACATCCAATGTTTATCTCTTCAATCTCATTTTCATTTAATCCATATTCATCTCTCAAAAATGTGACAGCGTCGATGATCGGATGCACGAGAGCACAACAAGGATAAGGTTTTATTCCGACATTCATGATTTCATATTTCACCCCCAGTCCCTGATTCATCCATTGGATTTGGGGATGGTCAGAGTACACATTACAAAATCCATATCTTCCACCTATGATATCAGAAGGCCCTCTGAAGCCGTCTCTCGCAAGCAGAGCAGCTATCAAACCACTCTCAGAAGCCCTTCCTGCATGAAACCTTTTGATCATGCCTCCGGCATCCGAACTCTCCTGGGAAAACTCCAATACACCTGAGCAGAGGGAACCGGCGATCCCCAATGCATCGATGAATCCATCCTTACTCAATCCGATGATCTTCCCTGCTGACACAGCCGCCCCAAAGGGTCCACAGGTCCCTGTGGCATGGAACCCTCTTAAATTATGATACTTAGCACCGACAGCCATCCCAATCCTACACATCGCCTCATAGCCCATCACAACCGCCAATAGAAATTGGCGTCCATCAACAGATTCTTCCTCTCCTAACGCCAATGCCGCTGGGATCACGACAGCACCTGGATGATGCATTCCACCGTCATGAACATCATCTATCTCGAATCCATGGCCCATTGTTCCATTGGCTAATGCAGCAAACGGAGCTGCGGTCTTAAAACCAAAAGGGATGACGGCGCTTTTTCCCCTTGATTCTAAACGTTGGACGAAGGCGACCACCTTTTTAGACCAATCCATTTTGGATGAATAGATGATACTGCAAAATATGTCCAAAATTAGCTTCTTCGCCATTCTGATGACATCTTGAGGGAGATCTCCATAATTCATTTTAAAAACGAATTCTGTGAAGTCACACGTAACACTCATAATCTGCCCTATTAAATGATTGAAGGAATTTTCATTTTATTATCTCTTTAATCTTCTTTAGGGCTTCTTGGGCAGATCCCATCATCAGACGTGAATCTGAACCGAAGGAGATGAGTTGAAATCCCTGTTCAATCCTATTTTTTATATCATCGATGCTGAAGGCATAAATCCCTCCGATCTTTTTAGCCTTTTTACCAGCAGCTACTATTTTTGCGATGGTTTCTGCGACCTCTGGATGATTGGTATCACCAATATGGCCCAACGCCGCTGATAAATCCATTGGACCTACAAAATAGGCATCAATTCCATCTACGGATAGAATCTCTGAAATATTCTCTACAGCCTCCTTTGTTTCTATTTGAACCATAGTTAAGAGCTCACTATCCACTGTGGCGACATACTCTTTAAAATCCAAATAATATCTTGAGGCCCTTCGTGGTCCCACCCCTCTGATGCCAACCGGCGGATAACGTAGGGCATGGATGACATTCTCGGCTTCGCGTTTCGAGGATACCAAAGGGATAAGAAGACCATATGCACCGATATCTAAGGCACGTTTTATATAAACAGGATCGTTCCATGGGACACGAATGATGGGAACTGTTTTTGTCGCACTCATAGCCTGGAGCATGACTTGCATGGTCTCAATTCCAAAAGGACCATGCTCCCCATCGAGCAAAAGCCAGTCAAAACCTGCATGACTCAACATTTCGGTGACATCGGGATGTCCAATTTGTACAAAGGTACCAATTGCAGCCTTACCAGTCCTTAATGTTTCTTTTAATGGGTTCTTCATTTTTACTCCTCCTTTTGTTAAATGTTATCCTCGATTCAATTTCTATAGGAAAATCAAGCTGATTGTAAATTCTAAACAACCGAGATTTGAAATGTCAATGAGTACAAATACCTATTCCTACGGGAAATAATATATATGTTATAGAATCGGATGGATTTTCCCTCATTAAATCAATTAGAGGAGTGTTTACCATTCAAACAGGCGACATGGACCTCTTTCATCTATTCATTGTTCTCTTGACTGGAATTTCAGGAGGAATCTTTGGAACACTGACCGGTGGTTCCGGTTTGATCCAGATTCCCGCATTGCTTTTTTCTTGGCCTTCCTCCCCATTCTGCCATTGGGACTCACTTTCTTGGGGTGACGGGATTAAACGTGACGGGTTGGTATAAATTCCATGAGAAGAGAATGATCAATTACAAGATCGGCTTCATCGTCACTATCCCTGTCTTTCTGGGGTCCATTTTAGGAGCAAATATCGTACTTCAGATGAACGAGGCGATCTTGAAAAAAATCATCGCCTTTTTGACGTTGGCCGTTCTCTTTTTCATCGTTTTCAACCCCGGTATTGGTTTAAAAAGATCTAAAGAAACGATCAGAACTTATGAATATTTTCTGGGTATTTTTCTCAGTTTTGGGGTCGGGGTTTACAATGGCTTTTATAGCTCTGTATCGGGAGCCTTTCTGGCCTATATTCTTATTCTTTTGTTTGGGCAAACCTTTCTGGAGAGTGCCGCCACCCGAAAAATCCCCATGACCCTCTCCTCGGGGGTCGCTGCCGTCATCTTTGCTTTGAAAGGGGCCATTTTTAATCCTATGGGTATTGGGCTCCTCATTAGTTCTTCCATCGGGGCTTATTTTGCTGCGAAATATTCGGATAAGATCGGAAATGTATGGATTAAAAGACTCTTTTTCGCCGTTGTTTTTATCATGGCCATAAAATTGATCATTTCGTAGGACCTCTGTGGGAAACTTTAGTGGGAAAGAAATTTCATTGAGGGTGAAAACACAACCGGGGGCAAAGGATAAAGGGATAGAGGAGAGAGACGGAGATTGCTAACAGCGCTATTTTAATCACGAGGGGAACTGGTCAAATTGGCTGTCACCTGGCGGAAGGCAAGATATTGCTTCAGGTTATTCAGCAATAGGTCAGATATGATGCTCTTTTCGGCTGCCGCAAGCAAGAGATCTCTGTGCCATGATTCTCCTTGAGGAATTGGTAATGATTTTTCCTGAAAAACCTGTTTGACGATATTCTCGATGCCGTTGTAGAAATTGTGCAGCAATACGGCAACACCCGCGAGCTCGAGCTGAGAGAGTGTTGAAAGTGGACGATCGGGCAGGGCAGAGAGTGTGTTTTCTATAGCCTCATACTCAGCTTCAATACGAAGACGGTAATCAGGCATAGAGAGGTATGCCCTCCCGTAAAACTACTTCGATGAAACGGGTTTTCTTAGACAGGTCAATGACATCAACGGGTTTTGATAAAGCGCACAGTAGTTCGCCATAGAAGGCGTAGAAATCCTTTT
>JASEIE010000549.1 GCA_030024065.1 Thermodesulfobacteriota bacterium | reverse complement strand
TGCTGTCCAAATTAACCGGAAATCTTATGGTTGCCCGTTGAAATTATTAGCATTTTGGACAAGTTTTGCCAGATTTCAGAACCAGGTTGTCCTTCTTCTTTTTTGACGGATTCATTTTGCTGTCCAAAATAACGGGTCGATGAACACATTTTATCAGACCCAAATACCTCTAAATGGGGTTATTTCATAGGATTAGAGGGGTAATCATGCCCCGATCAACATTCTGCTGTCCAAAATACAGCTTTTTTAAAAAGCTATTTTGGACAAGAGTGCTCAAAAATATGAATAACAAAGGAGATACAGATGATAAGAGGACAAAATGACAAACAAGAATGGGATAGAACAATAAGTTTAAAACTAACCAAAGATTCAATTAAACGAAATTATATTTACATTCCGAGTCGATACAGAAATCTTTTCCCTCTGTATAAGAAACAATTCTCGCTTGAAACAGATGTGGGGACATTATCAGTTTATATAACCTCAGAAAAAAACCTATGGTACGGTTTGAAAGTGAAA
>JASEIE010000548.1 GCA_030024065.1 Thermodesulfobacteriota bacterium | reverse complement strand
GAGCTTCATAGCTCAAATTCACCCACTCGAAAGGGACAAGACCCTCTTTTTACATCATGGATGATACGCGGTCCGGGTGTAACCTGGCAACCCTATTCGGATCAAATCTTATCAGAAGCACGAGAATCAAGAAAGCCCATCATCATCGATTTCTATGCTGAATGGTGTGCTCCCTGTCGCGAACTGGAAGAACGAACCTTCCATAATCCATCTGTCGTGAAGCAGGCAGAAAAGGACTTTTTCATGGTTAAAGTGGATCTCACCCGAAACGGAAATCCAGTTCATGAGCGTCTATTGAAACAGTATGCGGTAAGAGGTGTTCCTACGGTTGTTTTCTTGGACAGCAATGGAGAAGAGAGACAGGACTTACGCCTTGTGGACTATCTGCCTCCTGATCAATTTCTTGGCCACATGATGGAACTTAAAAAAATTCGTTGAAATGGAGATTAAAGTCGAACAATAGTCTCAACGGGTAATGCCCTTAGTTAGAAAGGAGGAAAATAAGATGGCTATGAATCAC
>JASEIE010000547.1 GCA_030024065.1 Thermodesulfobacteriota bacterium | reverse complement strand
CAGCCTTGGTCTCCTTACAATGGTAGAACATTATCAAAAAAAGGATATAGGCGTCAAGATAGTTAAATAGCTGTATTGCAAGCCCCGCCTCCCCAATCTTTTTCTCTCTTTCTGACATAATCATCCATTCAGAAAATACTAAGGAGTACATCATTGAGAAGACATATTCTACCAAAAATCTCTCCCTGCCTGTCCGGCAGCGCCTCCCTTTTGCCCGCTGCGCCAACGCTTGCGCGGCGAGCAAAAGGAGGGCAGGAGGGATTTGGTCTTCAGTGTCTATTCTATTCAATTATCGACTGACTAATAATTGTGTAAAGGAGGGATGGGGGTTTTAAACCCACTTTTATTTAAAACAATGATGCTCGATCTTCTGCACCTGCCTGCCGGCGGGGAGGGTATTCTCCGGCGATCTCTTTCCGCTTAGAGCGAGTTGTACTGACTTCCTGAGGAAGACAATCCTGCGTATGGCGGGGCGCCACTCTTTTCTTCTTTCCGCATAAACAGGAATTATTGACATAAATT
>JASEIE010000546.1 GCA_030024065.1 Thermodesulfobacteriota bacterium | reverse complement strand
GAGAAACAAAATTGACGCTTTTGTTGAAACCCTTGAATCCATTCGGGCAAACAGAGCGGCCTAATTATTCATGGTGGTTTCTTTAGGGTAGAAAGAAGTTTTTAGGTTACGGTGACGAAGCCTGTTTGGCCTATGGTCAATCGGTTAAGGTAACCCCCCAAGAAAATGGGTTAACGGTGAAGATGCTCGTATCGAAGCAAGAGGCTTGAAAATAGAAGTTCGAATATCCAGTATCCATATACGAGATTCGATACGGGCTTCGACAACGATAAACGTCAATAGGCTTTTACCTTCTATTTAATTCAGAAGGGTGACATTGACCTCCTACTTTGCTGGCATTGATGTCGGTTCCACGATGACTAAGGCAGTGATCCTGAATGAAGGGATTATTGCTTTGACCGTCGGCCCCACGGGTCCGGAGCAGCGCCGGTTGGCCAATAAGGTCATGGAAGAAGCACTAAAGAAGGCTTCCCTTCCCTTCTCCAGCATCACCTTTATTGTCTCCACAGGCTACGGAAGAATTAA
>JASEIE010000545.1 GCA_030024065.1 Thermodesulfobacteriota bacterium | reverse complement strand
GTCGAACTCCCCATTGCCAAGGGCCTCCAAAACGAAAGGCTTGTTCTCTTCGAAGATCACCAGGCTCATCCCTATCCGCCCCCGGAAGACCGCTTCTTGTCAGAAGAAGGAATCTCCTCCCGACGCATCCCCTCTATCTCATCCAGGACCCGGAGCATCTCCCGATGGATCGTCACCAGCCGGACACGAATCCGCCTCAGCTCCTGATACCGTCGGACCCTCTCCTGGACCTCCACAAGAAAGCCCCGGGGGATCACCCGTAATCGAGTCTTCCCTTTCTCGCTGGCGCTGACCACCATGCGGGCGTGCAGCTCCCCCCTGGCGCATTTACATCCCGGCTTCCCGCACCGACGCCGAAGCTCATAGACCGTCCCTTTGATCAAAGGCCGATCAGAGAAAAAGGGCTCAACCAGCCGCTTCCCTTCGCTGACCAACTGAAGAAGGGACTGCCGAAGCCGACTGAATTTCTCTCTGGCAGATTTTGACTGTATGCCCATTAATTTATAAGCATACAGATTTTAACAG
>JASEIE010000544.1 GCA_030024065.1 Thermodesulfobacteriota bacterium | reverse complement strand
GCCGTGGACTCAGGAAAGAGCGTTCAACTCTTAGGCCGGATGGGACATCCGATCGATCATCCCGTCTCTCTCTTCCACCCTGAAGGAGAATATCTGAGGGGCTTTGTCTGCAGGGTCCTGTGATAACTTACCAATTCTGAAACCGAATGCTCCTCAAACGGCGTGGTCTTTTAAAAACAGAGGAGAAGTCAGGGGAAGATTTAAAATGACCCTGAAGGTGCGATCTCGAATTATTATGAGAACCTCTAATAACTCCCAATTTGTCACTCCCGCAAAGGCGGGAGTCCAATAATGTCAAAAACTTCTGGATTCCTGTTTTCACAGGAATGACATTTTTAGAGGTGAGAGGTAGCCTTTTTTCTTACCTTACCCATTATAAGTCCAGCTTGCAGCCAATCCTTGTAAAGTCTTGTTGTCTGAGATGATGTCATGCGGGATAAGCAAGTATGACCAGGGCTTTCCACCATGTTTCAATTCATGAGCGGTTGCGTTCTTGCACCATTCCAGAGCGGCCCTGGCTTTGGCC
>JASEIE010000543.1 GCA_030024065.1 Thermodesulfobacteriota bacterium | reverse complement strand
ATCATAATCCGCCTTGGGGTATGTCTTGCCAGGTATCGTGATTTTGACATAGTATGGAAATTTTTTAACGATCTTATCAGCCATGGAGGGTTCAATAGGAATTAAGATGATATCTCTTGTGGCTGCCAAATCCAGAACCGCCGCACCAGGATAGGCGAAGTTAAAGAAGACCGCATCAACCACCCCATCTTTAAGGGCCTGAACCCCTTCGGACTGAGAGAGATGGGCGATCGTGAGATCCTTCTCGAGGTTGAATCCATATTCTTCCAGGATGGCCTTGGCCATGACGGCACATCCGCTGCCGGGCACGTCGATTGAAACCTTCTTCCCTTTCAAATCCTTTACCGATTTGATTCCCTTGCCTTGGACCGTCACGATATGTTCGGGAGCAGAATACATCTGAAAGAGAGCGACCAAGGGAAACTTCTTTTCGAAGGGGTCCCCACCCTGTGTGGCTTTGTAGGCAATCGAGCCCATGACCATTCCCATATCACTCTCTCCCGCACCCACCAGTCGGCAATTCTCAACGGAA
>JASEIE010000542.1 GCA_030024065.1 Thermodesulfobacteriota bacterium | reverse complement strand
CTCGGCATCAACGGTCTCCATATTTCTGTTCCGGCCAGTGCATGTCAGAGCCAGATGGAGGTGGAAAAGGAAATGGACCTCTACATCCGGCCTGAAGAAGTGATGATCCTCCGTGAAGGGAAGCCTGTTAAGGAATCTTTAAAAAGGAATATCTTTGAGGGAAAGATCCTGGACATTGCCGATCGAGGCAGACACCATACCGTGCTATTTCAGGATGAAGAAGAGAATATCTTCTTCGAAATCTCCATCCCAAATTATGCCTTCAGAAACCTGGAGCTCTCCATCGGGAAAAGCGTTAAAGTTGCTCTCCGCGACGAATCCCTCTGGGTGATGGAATAATTTAAGAGATTTCTGAAAAAGCCCAGAAATCTCTGATAATCTGTGCAATCATTTTTTGGAATCTGTGTAATCAAGAGAGCGGAATGAGGTTTTTTCAGAGCTCTCTTTAAAAGATCTTGACGAAGACGGGATTTTATGAGATGTTTTCAATGCAACGATTATGGGCACAAACAAAAGGAGAAACTGAAATGGTTAC
>JASEIE010000541.1 GCA_030024065.1 Thermodesulfobacteriota bacterium | reverse complement strand
CCATAGTCCCAGCGGGCTGCGTTAGGATATAGTTGTGCTACCGCAACATCCAGATGCAGGCTACCGCTGATTTTCCGGGGTTCTTCACATGACAATCTGGTGCGGTCTCTTTCTATCAGTGCCTGGAGTCCGGGTTGGTAACAATCTCTCACATCATTTGAGTTGGCCACTGCATCTTGAAATCTCATGATTTACCCCGTTAGAAATAATGCCCCGCTGCTCTGCAGCGGGGTTGTGGGTCACATTTCAGAATGATTCCGCCGGGGTTTAATGCCCCGCTCGGTTTCGAGTCGCAATGACTGGAATTTCTAACGGGGTTTACTCATCCTCGGGCATTGACAACCTCTGCCACCACATCGGCCACATGTCCGCTGAATTCACTGAGCCCACCCCATCCTGCCTCAGATGCTTCCTCTGAACCGGGGTCCAGGCCAGAAATATCATGAGTGCAGCCTGTTTTCTGATCGAAATAATACACACGCGCTATTTTTCCAAGAACCGCATCTGCCATTTCCTTCATAGGATCGGTTTTTCGCG
>JASEIE010000540.1:237-539 GCA_030024065.1 Thermodesulfobacteriota bacterium | reverse complement strand
GGCAACGCTAAGCCTTAGAGGCACTATCTCAGGAGAGCACGGCATAGGAATTACCAAGGCTCCATATCTTGGCATGGAGATAAAGAAACATGAGCTTGAGCTGATGAAGGGAATAAAAAACCTCTTTGATCCTAAAAGCATACTTAATCCCGGAAAGATTTTTATATAGGGATTAAACCCCGTTAGAAATTCCAGTCGTTGCGACTCGCAACCGAGCGGGGCATTATTTCTAACGGGGTAAAACTTCTGCAACTGCTTTATATTCTGGAAAGACGTGTCAAATCATTTAACATGGTACCCGA
>JASEIE010000540.1:0-227 GCA_030024065.1 Thermodesulfobacteriota bacterium | reverse complement strand
TTCTTCTGTTGAATCATGAAAAATGTAACCGAAGAAGGCGCCAGTTTTTTATACGGATTAACTGTTATCGTCCCTTTCTTTTTCTTGTGATAGGTATTGTAAAGTCTCTCTAACTTGGCATCTATTGCATTTTTGAGTTTTACAGGATTTAATCCTCTATAAAGCTTTTTAAGTGACTTTTCTTGTTCCTTTGAAAGCTGTCCTGACTCTATAGCAAAAGCAGGATG
>JASEIE010000053.1 GCA_030024065.1 Thermodesulfobacteriota bacterium | reverse complement strand
TAATCGAGCGGAAATAGGTGACCAGTTCATTATCTTTGGCTATAAGGTCCAGATAGGCGCTGGAATATTGTGGTAAAGGAAGTTGGTAGTCAATCATGGTTATTCTCCTATATGGGATGTTCAATAATAAATGGGGTATATGTTCAATACCCACACTACCCAAAAATAGGAGAAAACTCAAGAGGTAACTACCTAAGATGACAAATAGATACAGAAAAACAGCTCTTTTAAATGTGCACGCGGAAAGCATCCTAAAAGTGGGGATAACTTTTAAGAAAAAGTGGGGATAACTTTTGCCAAAATATGCCATTTTTACCAGTTTTGAGGCCAAAAATGGGGATAAGTCCCAAAATTGGCACTTGTAACACTATGATATATAATAAGTTATGGGCCTTGAACAGTCTCAATTAATTAACCATTCGCATCATGTCGCGGGGGTATGAAAATCCTCTCCTCGAGGAATCTCTGGATGGGTTGTACTTGAGACCTTTCTGCCTGATCAGTAGGTAATCGGTCCTTATATAGGTTGATGGGATATATTGGTTTTTTGTACATTTCCTTGTAAGCTTCAGTCCTTAGCTGGGTTAACCAGTTTTGCCTGGGGTCAGTCCTACGCCTTCGCAAGGCCTCGAGACTGATCTGTCCGGCAGTAATGCTCTCACCAGGGTAGGGCACCAACTGTAATATGGCGCCATGAAAGTCCACTATCATTGACTGGCCCGGATAGGCATTAAGAGGATTGCCTTTGACATAAAGGTAGCCTGGTGCGCAGGCTACTACATACATCATATTGAACGCAGCATGCGCTCGATTTGAGATTTCCCACAACTGCTGAGGGGGAGAACCATCTGGCTCAGCCATACCACTGGAACGTATCATCACTTCGCAACCCTGAATACCCAATGCTCGACCATGTTCTGGATAGAACGCCTCATTACAGATAAGGTAGCCCAATTTGCCGATATCGGTCTCTATCACAGGAAACATGCAGCTTAGAATATCTCCTTTTTTTCGTCCATAGGTACCGTCCATCACTTCTATGTACTTGTCCCAGATGTCGTGCGGGCTGACGTCATCGCGGCCATGATATGGCAAGTAGGGGCAATACTTGTGACGCTTATAAATAACCTCACCTTTTGGATCGATAATAAACGCGCAGTTGAGAGCGAATTCAGTACTTATTTTCGGTATGACTTCATGGGCGTTTCCAGCGATATAGGTATTGTACTTTTTGGCTTGCTCGGACAATAGGTCGGTCTCTTCCCCAGGTATTTGGATGGCCATATCTTTGGCCACTTTAGTGAAAATGTTAGAGTAAGGGGCAGGGTTATCATTCCACCCCTGCATGAATACTTCAGGGAATATAACGAGCTTTAGCGGGGCATATTCTCGAAAACTGATCCTTAATGCAGCATATCCAAATAGTTCCAGGCATCGGTCTAAGTTTGCCTTCTTGATCTCCTTCCGGTTGTCTATGCCAACCCTGTTCATCTGCATGCAAACTGCGGTATACAAATCTGTCATCACCTGTCTCCTTTCTTCTCTCTTTGGTTACTACTACATTAAACTATGAAAAAATGTTGTTCTCTGGGGTGTGAATAACAGTAAAATAGCATTACGATACAGCGAAGATGCAGTCACCGAGGATAAGATGGATAAGGTCCATGATATCCTAAACGGTTGGAAATCATCTTCCCCTTTTCCATTAATAATCTGATTGTACTCACCAAATTCGGATTGTCCCTGAAGCTAAATTCCATAGAGACATTGATCGCTGCAACTACTTCTCCCCGGTTATCGAGCAGAGGGACGGCAATAGAATACATATCCAGAGAAAGTTCCTGATCACAGATCCCGTACCCTCTCTTCCTGGTTTCTATGATCTCTTGCCTGAGCTTTTTCTTTGATAAAATCGTCTTCGGGGTGATCGGGTAAAATTCAATCTTGCCAAGGCGTTTATTAAACTCTTCATTGCTTAAACCAGCCAATAACACCTTGCCTAAAGAGGCGGCATAACAGGGAAGCTTAGATCCAGGCCCAATGTCAAATTTCATGAATCTTCTAACTTCTCTCCGGTATAAACAGAGCGTATGAATATATTCCAGAACCGCTAAGTTAACCGTTCTGCCAAGTTCAGATGATAGTTCATCGAGGTAAGGCTTCGCGGTGTTGACTAAACTTGATGTATTCAGGAAGCTGTATGCCAAAGAAAGAACCCTGGTATTCAAAACGTAGCTTTTATTGTCCCCTCGGCGCAGATAACCCAAAGAACATAGAGTGTTCAGAAAACGTTGGGAGGTTGTCTTAGTCAAGTGAGCCTGGTTTGCAATTTCCGTTAGGGTTACAGGTTGAGATGCCCCAGCCACCAATTCAAGAATATTCAGACCACGGGCCAGAGATTGAATGGAATTTTTGTCACGCATCGCGTTACTTTTTCCTGAAAGTTGTTATTAAGATGAGCATCTTTTCTCTGTGAAGCAAAAATTCTCTTATCCCATCACTTCATTAAACTGGGCAGAAACATGGCGATTTTGGGAAAAGCTATTATCAAAGCATTGAATATCACCATGGTATAACAAAACGGCCACGCACCACTGAATACAGTGCCCATCGATATATTCTTTTCCTTCGCCATACCAGCGACAACAAAGAGATTAAGACCTACCGGCGGCGTGATTTGCGAAAGCTCCATTTGAATGACAACAAGGATTCCGAACCATATGAGGTCAACCCCCAGATGACTCATTAAAGGGACAAAAAAGGGGATGGTAACCAATATCATGGTTAAGGTATCCATGGCAGTCCCTATAAAGATATAGACTAACATAATGCAAATGACTACGCCGACGGGTGGAATATTGAGACCACCGACCCAGCTGGCTAAAGCATTGGATAACCCGGAAATTACTATGAAATTGCTGAAAATCTCGGCAGAGATGATGACCGCAAAAATCATGCCGGCGATAGAAAGAGAGGTCTTAAATACCTTAGTCAGGGTCTGTCCATTTATCCTTTTTCTATGAAGGGCGTAAAGAAAGGCACCGACGGCACCGATAGCGCCAGCTTCGTTAGCAGTATAAACCCCGAACCAGATGCCGCCCATCACTATTATGAACAATATCGCCGTGGGAGCGATGTCTTTTAAAGCAAATATTTTTTGTTTTAAGGAGGTGTGGCCTCCCGGGGGGCCCAGAGAAGGATTTAACCTGCACTGGATGTGAATTTGAATCATGAACATAAGTGTGAGGAGAACTCCTGGTAAGAATGTGGCGAGAAACAATTTACCCAAAGAAGTTTCACTCAGGATTGCGTAGATAACAAGGCCGATAGAAGGTGGAATAAGGTTGCTCAGCGTACCGGCTGCAGAAAGTGCGCCTGTAGCCAGCTTGGGATGGTAATTATGCTTCAGCAAGCCCGGTAAAGCCAGTTTGGTTATAAGGGCGGAACAAGCAGTACTTGAGCCACTAACAGCAGCGAAAAAACCACCTCCAAAAATGCTCGCCATTGCCAGGCCACCCCTCTGATGCCCCACCAAGACATTTGCCCCCCGGAAAGAATCCTCCATCATTCCTGAAATATCGGCGAATTCACCCAAAAGCAGGTATATGGGGAAAAGAGCCATGGTGTATGAGGAGAGGGCGTGAAAGGGCATCATTCCCGCCATAATGAAAGCTTTATCAACACCTTGTATCACAGCGTAACCAGCAATACCCACCAGAGCAAGGGTTACCGCAATGTGTACTCCTAAAAACATTAAGATTAACATGACACCCAATCCGATCGCACCCACTAATTCAGGGCTCATGACCGTGGACCTCCCTCCTACTTTTCTTCGGATCCTTCAGGACTGAATACTTGTATCAGCAATGTCAGGCCAAATAAAAAAATTAAAATAGATAGTATAATCTCAAACGGGCCCTGGGGGATAAGTAGAGTAGCAGTACTGCTACGGTTCTCCAGCTTATCTAACCCATCCAGAAAGACCAGGTAAGCTAACAGAGCCCAGGTTAAAAATCCCAGGAATGAGGCGATACACCCCAGGATTATCTGAGTACGCCTTGAAAACCGGACAAGAAGCACCTCAACACTGACGTGGCGACGTTGAGTGGCGGCAAGAAACATGGCGATACCTCCCAAGGTAGCCAAGCCTAACTCAACCATGTCAAATTCTCCTAATAGAGGTTTTTTAAGAATGTAACGTCCAAAAACATTTGCAGTAGTAACCAGTACCATACCAGAGAGTGTTACATATCCAATCCAATTTATTACCTTCATTAAAGAGTGGACGCTACTCAATATAGTCCACCTCACACCTAACAATCTCATTGCCTCATACCTCCATATAGAGACTGAACAAGAGGTATTTCCGGCCCCCTTGTTCAGCCTCGACAAGTAAAAACCGTGTTAGTTGTATCTGGGTTTCTATTTTACCGCTGCTAATACGAAGTCCAGGGCTTCTTTAGCAGGAAGGCCCTTAGCGGTCTTATCTTTTAAATATTTATCGTACAGAGAAAGCAGTGCAGCTGCCCATTTCTGCTCCTCTTCGACTGGGAGTTTGACAAGCTTGTTACCCAAGCCGGTAAGATACTCACGTGCCTTTTTGTTTTCTGCATCACGGCTCTGTCCCAGGATTGTCGTATATTTTTCACCCAGGTCGGTAATGATTTTCTGCTGAGCAGGAGTAAGGCTATCATACGTCTTGAGGTTCATGCCGTACCAGCAGGTAGTATTGCGAAAGAAGTACTCTACATGAATTTTAACTACTTCACCTAATTTATAGCTCATTAGAGAAGCAAAGTCGCCAAGATTACCATCAGCAACACCTCTTTGGAGCGCTTCATAAGCTTGACTTATTGGCATTGCTACTGGAGTAGCTCCTAAGGTTTTGACCAGTTCAACATCGGCTCCAGTGCATCGTATTAGCTGCCCGGCCATGTCGGCAAATTTATTGATCGGCTTGTTGCTGCTGATGCCGGAACCTGCCATGTTAAGAAAACTCAGCACCTTCAGTTGGCTGAACTCTTTTGGCTGGAACTTCTTATACAATGCCAGACAGACCTGGCTCATCTTTTCTGATGTAGCAACCGCTATCGGCAGGTCAGTAACTTCCATAAGGGGTAAACGCCCTGGGTTGTAACCATTGACAGAAAAACCAAAGTCGGAGATACCTTTGATTACGCCGTCCAGAATTAGCTCTGCTTTGGTCAGAGTTCCACTGGGGTATAAGACAATTTTAATTTGACCGCCGGTAGCTTTCTCCAATTCGTTGCCAAAGTCAGTCAGCACTTTGGCAACATGATGTGTGGAAGGGGTGTAGGTACTTAAAGTCAATTCCCGGGCTTTGACTGATTGGGCTGGGACGGGACAGGCGAGCCCCAGAACCAGCAAAGCGACAAATAGGACCGCAGAGACTTGAGAAACGAGAAGCTTTTTCATTTGATTTACCTCCTCATTAAAATTTAGGTCTCCTTAAACCTTAGGTTACTCTTATACAACACCTTGTGAAACATTCATGATACATCCCTGAAATAAGGCTGACCCTATTCTGTTAACGACATTTGTTTGCTGTCAAAGCTGTCACGCATAGCGTTACTTTTTCCCGTATATCGTTATTACTAGGTTTTTACCACCAAAAAAAGGATTGTCAAGCCTTTTTTACGCTCTTGTCATTTATCTCAGAGAAAAATTAACCATGTAATCCAAACCAGTGGTCATAACCTGAATCCATTGGATTTTTAACGCTTTTTTGATCAGGCCATCTGGAGTCCGGTTGGTGAGAAGGATTTCTGCTTTTTCAATAAAGCTTCCAATTCCCTCTTCCTTTGTGGCTGGATAAATTGTGAGGTCAGGGAAGCCGGATTCCAGAGCTTTCTTGTAATCTGCCGCGGAGGAGTTGAGGATGATGAGATTCATGGGCTCAATCCCCCCTCAGAGTGGAGAGCTTCTTTCGCTGTGTGATGATGGGAATGATCAAAAGCAAAACCGCAGTGATCAGGAAGGCGAGGGAGATGGGCCGGGAGACAAAGATGGAGAAATCCCCATGAGACATGATCAGTGATCGGCGGAAAGATGTTTCAAGCTTCTGACCTAGAACCAGGGCAAGGATCATGGGGGCTCCATCGTATCGAAACTTCTTCATCAGGAATCCTAAGATCCCAAAAATAAGCATGATGAGAATATTGGAAGTGCTGTTTTCCAGGCTGTAGGCTCCGATGAGACAGAAGAGCAGGATCAGAGGATAGAGGAGGTAATAGGGAACCTTGAGGACCTTCACCCATAGAGGGATGAGCGGAAGGTTCAGGATGAGGAGCATTCCGTTTCCAATGTACATGCTCACAATTGTTCCCCAGAATAGATCAGGATTTTTTGTCATGAGGAGAGGTCCAGGCGCCAATCCATGGATCATGAGGGCTCCCATGAGGATGGCCATAACAGGATTTGCAGGTATTCCCAGTGTGAGAAGGGGGATAAAGGACCCTCCTGCACCTGCATTGTTTGCAGCCTCAGGGCCAGCCACTCCCTGGATGGCCCCTTTTCCAAACTCCTCGGGATGCTTTGAGACCTTCTTCTCAATGGCATAGGAGGCAAAGGAGGCGACTACCGCACCACCTCCGGGAATGATTCCGAGGAAGAAGCCGAGAATGGAGCCCCGGACAATGGACCCTATCGATTCAAGCCAGTCCTTAAGGGATGGAAAGAGATTTTTTAACCGGGAGGCCAGAATGTCTCGTTTGATTTCAGTCTCCAGATTTAAGAGGACTTCAGAGATTCCAAAAAGACCCATGGCCACAGGGACGATTCCAATTCCGTCCAATAGACTCTGGATGCGGAATGTAAATCGGTATTTTCCGCTGATGGTATCCATCCCAACGCCGCTGAGAATCAATCCAACCCCAGCCATGATCAAGGCCTTGATCATGGACCCGCTGCTCAAGTAGGTGAGGACGGTGATTCCAACGATCATCAATGAGAAGAATTCCGGCGGTCCAAAGGCAATGGCTAAGTTGGATAGAAGAGGCCCCACAAAGGTGAGGGCAATGACGGCAAACGTCCCGGCAATAAAGGAGCCAAAAGCCGCAATCCCCAGGGCTGGCCCTGCTCTCCCTTTGCGTGCCATTTGATATCCATCGAGGCAGGTAACGACGGAGGCTGCCTCACCGGGGATGTTCACGAGGATGGACGTGGTTGATCCTCCATACATCGCCCCATAATAGATCCCGGCAAGCATGATGGTGGCCGCCACAGGAGTGACTTTGAAGGTGGCAGGGAGAAGCAGAGCAATGGCCGCTGCGGGTCCCAGGCCAGGCAAGACACCGACCAGAGTCCCGATAAGGACCCCAAAGAAACAGTACATGAGATGGACAGGCTGAAGCGCAACGCCGAAACCATAGATCACGTTGTGAAGAATCTCCATCATGGCCTGATCCTTAATCCATTGTTAGAATCGTAAGAACTCAAGCAACCCCTTGGGGAGCTGGGATTGCAGTCCCAGCTCAAAAATCAAATAGGAGAACGCCGTCACGGCAAGACTCAGGAGGGTTGCGAACCAAGCCTTTTTCTTCTCAATGACTCTGAGAAGGAAGATAAAAAGAAGCAGAGTGACGATCAGAAAGCCGAGCCACTCGATGAGCAACGCATAGAGGAACAGGGAGCCCAGAACAAGGAGAAGCTTAGTCATGTTCGACCTTGCAAAGACCGATTCCCTTAATTCTCCTTCGGATTGTTTTTTGAGGGATATTAAGATCACAATCAATGAAAGGATGGCTATGACAATGCCGGTCCAGAAGAAGAGGAAGCCCGGGCCTGGTTGACGGACCGTACCCAGGCCCAGTTTATAGGATTCATAGGATATGAAGAGGGAGAAAAGGAACCAGAAAGCCCCACTGATTCGATCCGCTTTCCCCATTGCTTCTTTCCTTCATCTATTTTCGAAGGCCAATTCTTTTTGCAATCTCAAGGGCCTTCTTGTAATCTTCCTCTGTCATTTTCTTCAGTTCTGCAGGAGATTTATATTCTGCGAGACTTCCCATCTTGTCAATTCTCGGTTTGGTTAAGTTGACCGCCTTCTCGATGGCTGGGACTAAAGCTTTCTTCACCTCTTCCGGAATCCCTGCCGGAGCGTAAAGGGCGAACCAGGTCGCGAAAAGACCCTCTTTGTAACCTAATTCGGTGATTGTAGGAATTTGAGGGAAAGCGGACATCTTATTGGTGATTAATAGAACTCTCATCTTTCCCGCATCCGCATGTGGTTTCACCTTGGCAAAACCGTCACAGGTAACTTCCACATGCCCTCCCAAAAGGGCGGTCATAACCGTTTCTCCTCCTTCAAAAGGGACATGGGTGAACTGGGTTCCTGTGATGGACATAATCATCTCCAGGATGAAGTGGGGCGTCGAACCCACCCCAATGGTGCTCACGAGAAGTTTTCCGGGATTCTTCTTGGCATGGTCCACCAATTCAGGAAAGGTTTTCCAGGGGGCATCGGCTCTCACCGTAATCGTTTGTGGAAAGAAATAATGAAAACCCAAAGGTTCAACATCTTTGAATGGGTCGTAGTGGACGATCTCCGGATTGGAAACAGGCGCATAGATCATGGCTGAAGCGCCTGCGTAAAGAAGGGTATAACCATCCTTCTTCGACCGGACGACTGCATCAGTACCCAGCACAGCCGATGCTCCGGGTTTGTTAACAGAGATAATCTTTCCGCCGAGTATCTTTTCCAGCTCATCCGCCAGCATCCTGGCCGTAATATCCCCCGTGGCGCCCGGGACATAGGGGATGACGAGCTGAATGGGGCGATCGGGGTAGCGCTGCGCAAAAGATACAGAGGGTGCAACTATACCAAGTACCAGCATCAATAGAACAGCAAAAAAGAACAAACGTTTCGCTTTCATGATTCTTTACCTCCTTTTTTTATACTGTAAGAAGTTCGTCTGTGCTCCGATGGAGCCGTTCATACCCATCATGGTTTACTAAATACGTTTCTCCCCAGAAGAAACTGTTTTTGCCATCGGGTGTAAACACCGTGGGGTGAATAATGACGGCCATCCCAGGCTCAAGGACATTTTCATTCTGACGAGAAACCCGAGCTTCCAGCAAATCGATTCCACAGATATGACCCAAGGGAGGTTTGAGAATGTAGCCAGAATCCGTTACATAAGACTCCATAGCCAATACCACCTCTTTCATGGTTTTCCCAGGTTTGAACCATTTTAGGCCCTTTTTAATCGCATCGCAGCATACCCTGTGCATTTTTTCGAGATCCCGATTGGGCTTTCCTACATTGACCGTTCTTACCAGTTGTGTCCAGTAACCCTCATAACGAGGCGTGATTTCCATGACAATACTATCACTGTCCTCCACCCTCCGTGGAGAAGGAGAATAGGGAAGAGGCAACGCATTGCAATCTCCCAGAGCAAACTTCCCCGACCCAATCAATGTAAAGTGAGCCTCGGCTCCGCCTGCCCGGGCATAACGTTCAATCTCTGAAACGATTTCATATTCGCTTGCTCCGGGGCGGATCATTTTCACAGCGGCTTCAAACCCCCCATCGCCCAACTGAGACCCTTTGCGGAACAATTCCTCTTCTTCCTGGCTTCGTTGAGAGCGAATCTGCATAATACGATCGTGCGTTTCAACCCAATCGACCTGGGGTAATTCCTGTTTTAGGAAGCTATGCCAGGCGACAGGAAGCACCTCGAAGTTAATGCCAACCCTTCCTGTCGAGATTCCGCGTTCCTTCAAGAGCTTGATGGCATCGGCGATGAGATTCTCTGTGAAACGGCAGTCTTTGACAGCAGACCTTCGGACTGCCGCCTGCCTCGAAATTTCACTGTAGGCAAATAGCACTGGCTCGGAATCAGGAAATACGACAACGACCTGCCGGTAAAAGATGATAAACATGTCGGTGTAGTAACGTAAATCTCCATAAGATCCAATACCGACGCCTGTATCACCGGTCAGAAGTAATGCCCGGAGGCCATCTGCCCTGATGGTTTCCTCAATGGCCTTATGCCTTCTTCCCCTTTCCTCCTTTGTAAAAGCCACAGAAACTTACCTCCTTCCATTGGCTGAAATAATTCGTGCCGGGGGGGTGATCCGCAGTGGATCAGAATATCATTTTTCAAACCTCAAAGATCTCCTGAGGAGCTTTGTGCAGGCACTCACTCCCCCCCGATTCTGTAATGAGATAGTTGTCACACACCCATACCCAGACTCTGTTGGAACCGATCGTCGGATGGACAGTGATGTTCATTCCAGCCTTCAATTTCATCGGTTCATCATCACGGATGGCGGGCCGCTCTACCAGGTCATAACCCTGACCATGGGCAAAAAGCCGGGTTTCGGGAAGCTGTCCTTTTTTTATAAGAAATTCATTATTGGCTCGCCAGATGTCTGCTGGGTCCGCTCCCGGCTTGAGAAACTTTAAGGTCGCTTTCTGGGTCTCTTTACATAGCTCATAGGCATCCTGCAACTCGGAAGGTACTTTCCCAAGGAAAAAGATCCGTCCGACTTCTGCGTACATCCCGCCTGGACCGTTCACTTCGATCATCAGGGTGAACTGATCTCCTTCCCTCACGGTCCGATTCTGATAGTGACGCTTCTGCATGGGCACAGGTCGACCGACAGGTCCCGATCCACCGATGACCAGTTGCTCTTCGCTTCCCAAATCGGTCACTTTGTGAACGATATCCGCAACGATTTCAAAATCCCTTCTTCCGGGCCGGATCACCTTCTTCGCATATTCGATCGCCTCATCCTGAAGGGCAACAGTCTTTTTGATCAGAGCGATCTCCTCGTTGCTCTTGATCGCTTTGATCCGATCCACCATGTCAGTGGCATCAACAAAGATCGCTTCCGGAAGCCCCTTCCTCATATGCTCGTAAAACATTGCGGACATCGATCCTTTTCCAACAATGCCAATCTTTGCCTTTTTTTTAACCTTCAGCGTGTCTAATGCAAGTTCCGCATCATAGGTGTTGCTGTACCAGAGGCTTCGGAAGTAGGGTGCGGTCAGTCTTTTTTTGACTCCCCTCATCGTCCATGGAGGGGGCCCCAAATCTCCAGGCGGCTTTCCCCCGGAGGTGATGGTGGTCATCTCATCATCAATAGGAAAGATGACGGTCATGGGATAACCATTTCTTGCCGGGATATCAGTAAACCACTTGACATACCCTCCTAACCACTCGTTGTCATTTTGCATTACAAGGAAATCGATCTTTTCCTCATTCATCCTCCCCCGGACCTCTTTCCACCTTCTCTGTAATTCATCCGTCGATATCGATTCGGTGAGAATCTGTTTTTGGTCTTCCATCTATTTGACTCTCCTTTCTATTGGTTCTCTTGACAGGCAGATTTTATCAACGTTGTAATATTTTCGGCAAGAAGAGTGTAATCTCCGGAATATAAGTGACAAGAAATAGAGAAATAATCAGGGCAATAATAAAAGGCCATACCTCTTTAGCATATTGCTCAATAGAAATTTTTGCAATACTACAGGTTACAAAGAGATTGACACCGAAAGGAGGGGTTGCCATTCCGATTGCAATGTTAAGCATCATCAAAATACCAAAATGCGTCAGATTAATTTTTAACGCCGTCAGAGTGGGGAGAAGGATTGGCATCATGATGATCATGGCTGCCGTTTCGCTCATAAAACAGCCCAGGATAAAAAAGAAAATATTTACGAAAATGAGGAAAAAAAGGGCGTTTGGAGCTATGGTGGTAATGAAATTTCCGATTCGTTCGGGCAGGCTTTCCAAAGTGGCAATTAAACCAAAAGTGGATGCCATAGAAATAATGAGAATGGCAACCGCCGATGTGCAGGCGGTATCGACAAGAATCCCCGGAAGATCTTTCAGACCTATTTCTTTGTAGACAAAAGTGCCGAGAAAGAATGCATATAAAACGGCCACTACAGCCGATTCCGTAGGGGTAAAAATGCCTCCATAGATTCCTCCAACAATAATCAGCGGCATGAGCAAAGGTAGGATAGCCCCCCGGAACGCTTCCAATGCATTTTTTACCGATTCCCTTTTCGTACCTCTGTATCCTCGCGAGGAGGAAATGATATAATTAATGATCATCAACATCATCCCAGTGAGGATCCCTGGCAGGAAGCCAGCAAGAAAAAGGGTTCCTACGGAAACATCGGTTAGGCTGCTGTAGATGACCATCGGAATGCTTGGGGGAATGATGATACCCAGACTTCCCGCTGACGCCAGCAGTGCGGCACCGAACCCTTTACTATAGCCTAATTCTGCCATTGCAGGTATCAACAGGATTCCCAATGCTGCTGCCTCAGCAGGTCCAGAGCCAGTCATCCCAGCGAAGAAAATGCAGGCGACGACAGCAACCATTCCTAGGCCACCCGGCATTCCTCCAACCAGAGCATTGGCAAACCTGACCAAACGACGTGTGACCCCTCCTGTTTTCATTAAGTTCCCTGCCAACATAAAGAAAGGGACGGAGAGGAGAATGATGGAATCAATGCTTGAGTAAAGGGTTTGGGGCAAAATGATGAGGGGGATACCGGTGGGAAAGGTCAGCATGGCCAGAGTCGCTGCGAACCCCAGGGCAATCGCAATCGGGACATTGATGACCATGGAAATCAGAAAGCTTGAAACTAATAAAAGAGTCAATGGACCCTCCAACCCACCTTAGGGTTTGAGCTTTACAATCAGGACTTGAATAAACCGGAGTATGCTCAGAAGCAACCCGATCGGAACAGCCAGGCCCACCAGGAAGATGGGGACTCCTAACTGACTTGATCTTTGGCCCATGCTAAATTGAAGATGAACCATACGAATCCCATGCCATGCCAGGACAGCACAGGTGAAGACACAACAGAGAGTAATAACGATGGCGAGATATTTTTGTAACTTTGGGGGCAGAGAGGCCTGTAATACCGAGACACCGAGGTGTGCCCCTCTTTTGACTCCGATACTTGTTCCCAAAAAAGTAGCCCAGATGAAAAGAAAGGTCACCAGCTCATCTGCCCAGGGCATGGAGGTCTTGGTGATGTACCGTGAAATGATGGACAGGCTGTAGAGAAGGGTCATTGCGCTTAGAGCGGCAATAACCCCACTTTCTTCAAAATAATTAACGATTCTTCCCAAAAATAATGAACGGGTTCGACTTATACTTGTAAGGTGGGCAGAAGGATTCTTCCCCTCATCCCTTTGGCTGGTCCGGATTTGCTGTTCTTCCTTTTCCCTTTTACTTGAGGGCATTTAAGAACTCTTGCATCAGTTCCTTTCCCATCTGGGGCTCAAACTCTTTATAGACAGGGTCCATCGCTTTTTGGAATGCTGCCAGCTGTTCTTTATTGAGGATCGTGAGTTCCATCCCTTTGGCCAAAAGTTCTTTTTTCATTTGATCGTCTTCATCAGCGGATAGCTTTCTCTGGTAGGTCGCCGCCTCTGCGGCAGCAGACATCACGATCTTCTGAAATTCTGGGGAAAGGCCTTTGTAGAAGGCCAGGTTCATCCCCACGAAGAGAGGGCTGAATTGATAGTTCCACTCTGTAATATACTTTTGAGCTTCGTAGAATTTTCTTCGGTAGATCGTATTATATGGATTTTCCTGTCCATCAACCATTTTCTGCTGCAACGCCATATAAAGCTCTCCCATAGCAGTAGCAGTGGTGGTCGATCCCAGCGTCTTAAATATGGAGCCGATGACAGGGCTTAAAGGCGTCCTTATCCTCAACCCACGAAGATCCTCCGGCACTCGTATGGGCCTTTTCGAATTCGTAATTTGCCGGTAACCGTGATCCCAGTATTCCACTCCTTTGATTCCTTTCTCTGACATCATGGCCAACATCTTTTCTCCTAATGGACCATCCAGAACACGGAAGGTTTGCTCCCGGTCTTTAAAGAGAAAGGGCATACCAAAGATCATGAATCGTTGGTCAAAAGCCTCATAAAAACCAGGAACAATGAGGGCACAATGGATTGATCCTGCCTGAAGCAATTCAATAGTAGTTCGAATATTGCTTTGGGAGAGTTGACCCGGAGGAAAGATCTTGACTTTTAAATTTCCGTTGCTTTTCTTCTCCACCAGTTCTGCAAATCGGACCATGCCCAAATGCCATGGGGAAGTCGTCGTAGAGTCGTGGTGAGCACGGATCTCAATAGGCGCACCTTCACCCATCAAGGGGGTAAAGAGCATGAGAGGGATCCCCAATAAAACAGGGAATATCACGAGCCCAAAGAAGCTTTTCCATTGTCGTAACTTTTTATTTTGAGCAGCCATCTTCATAACCTCCCTTTCTGTTTTACTACCTTTTTGAGAGTCTGATTATAGACACTCAAGATTGCAGACGGTCCGTGAAAGGTTTCTTGGTCCTTCTTTTTCTATGACAAATGTATCACCCAAGAGAATTCCTTCCTTCCCATCTTGTGACATGACATGGGGATGAATGGTGATAAGGAGCCGTTGCAAAATAACTTGAACAACTTTACTACTTCGACCTCTTGATGTTT
>JASEIE010000539.1 GCA_030024065.1 Thermodesulfobacteriota bacterium | reverse complement strand
CGGAAAACACCCTGGCCCGGCGGGTGCTGCGGGTGCCCGTGGATATGGTGATCTTAAGCGTGGGCCTGGAGCCGGCCGCGGGTTCGGATGCGGTGAGCCGGATGCTGGGCATTCAGCGCGACGCGGACGGTTGGTACAATGAACTGCATGCCAAGCTGGCGCCGGTGAAAACCGCGGTTGCCGGCGTCTTTCTGGCCGGATGCTGCCAGGGACCCAAGGATATTCCCGATACCGTGGCCCAGGCATCGGCCGCGGCCGGGGAGGCGGTTTCCCTTCTCTCCAAGGGCACGGTGCGGACCCTGGCGGAGATATCGTATATTGATCCGGACCGTTGTTCCGGCTGCCGGATCTGCGTGGAGATGTGCCCGTATTCGGCCATCTCCTTTGGCGAAGGCGCGGGCGTGGCCGTGGTCAACGACGCCCTGTGCCAGGGATGCGGGAGCTGCGCCGCGGCCTGTCCCAGCAGCGCGGCCGGGGTCCGGCATTTTGACGATGGCCAGATCATGGCGGAACTCGAGGCCCTGACTTAAAAAGAATGATGG
>JASEIE010000538.1 GCA_030024065.1 Thermodesulfobacteriota bacterium | reverse complement strand
CCTTCAGTAATTCGAATGATCTCCCCTACTGTAATCTCCTCGGGCTTCTTGCTTAAAAAGTATCCTCCTGAAGGACCTCTCTTGCTGCCGATGATCCCTCCCCTTTTTAGCTTCTGGAATATTTGCTCTAAATATCTCGGGGAGATTCCCTCCCGCCTGGAGATGTCCTTTACCTGTGTGTCTAACCCTTCGGAATGATATGCAATATCAAAAATAGCCCTCACTCCGTAACGGCTCTGTGTAGATAATCTCACGTTCCCACCTAAATAATTGTGGTTTAAATATATAACTCTTTATAATATTTGTCAAGATATTTTTTTGAGAGCTCTAAAAAACTACCTTTCGCTCTCTGATTACACACCTGCCTGCCGCAGGCAGGGATTAGGAACCGATTACACAGATTAGAAATGCATTGATGGTTACGAGATCATCATTTGTCAATTAATTGACTCAGGATGGATATGATTTCCGGATGCTTCCAGTCCCTGGGACCAACTGCACTTCCCACCATTCTTCCCTTCTTATCGATCAGGATCGTTGTGGGA
>JASEIE010000537.1 GCA_030024065.1 Thermodesulfobacteriota bacterium | reverse complement strand
GTGCCGATACGATCGTCTATGTGGATGATGTCATATTAGGAAAGCCGAAGAGCCGGGAAGAGGCATTGGAGATGCTCCGGTTGATCAGCGGGAAGGAGCACCGGGTATTGACCGGCGTCTCCGTCTGCCACCTTAAGAAAGGGAAGAGCGAATGTGAAACGGTTGAGACAGCAGTGAAGGTAAAAGCCCTCAGCCCGGTTGAGATGGATTGGTATATCGGGACAGGCGAGCCTTTAGATAAGGCAGGGGGATATGGCATTCAGGGGATCGGATCATTTATGATTGAATCGATCAACGGGTCCTATACCAATGTGGTCGGCCTTCCACTGTGCGAGTTGATGCAGATGCTGATTCGATTGGGAGCCTTTTCGATTTCGGAATCCGGTTTTCGGATTGCGCCCTGAACCTTATACGGTTCAGGGCAGCCCTGCACCCAGCGTGGTGCAGGGCGGATTTCGGACTGAAAAGAAAAATCCCCCCTCGCCCCCCTTTGCTAAACTGATCGTGTCCCATAAGTTGGGGGGCTGGACACAAGGGGAGAACTGTGTT
>JASEIE010000536.1 GCA_030024065.1 Thermodesulfobacteriota bacterium | reverse complement strand
ATTTGAATCGGGACTGTCCCCGAAGTTTGCCTTTGAAGACCTGCGGAGGGAGCTTGTTTCAAGGAAATACAGCTACAAGACCGTAAAAGGTTACATTTATTACAACAGGGATTTCCTTGATTTCACGGACAAGGAACCCTCTAAGGTCAACGATGACGACATAAAGGATTACCTCCTTTACCTTGCCGAAGAAAAAGAATCCGCCACAGCCACAATAAATCAAGCCATCAACGCATTGAAGTTCTATTATGGAGCGATGTTCAAAAAGAGGTTTGTGTATGAAGTAAAAAGACCACGAAAGGACAAGAAATTACCGATTGTATTGAGCCAGGAAGAAGTTGCAAAGATTTTAACATCGTTAGATAATGTGAAACATAAGTCGATATTAATGCTTGTTTATTCGGCAGGACTTAGAGTTGGCGAAGTAGTAAGATTGAAGCCGGAAGACATTGATAGCAGGCGTATGCTCATTCATGTAAGAGGTGCCAAAGGCAGGAAAGATAGGTATACTCTTCTTTCAGAATCCGCCTTAAAAGGATCAAGAGAATATTT
>JASEIE010000535.1 GCA_030024065.1 Thermodesulfobacteriota bacterium | reverse complement strand
AATTCGAAATTGATTTCTATGGTTTCATCTAATTGCCCCGTATTCGTTATTGTTACGGGAACAGTCACATTCCCTTCAGGAGAAAGAACCTGGGGGTTCATTGCAATGGATGCCCCAAGACCGTAATGGACAGTCTTTGTTAAGGTCAGTTCCAGATCACCGGTAAACGTAAAAGTATAATCCATATTCTGACGAATTTGCTGCTGATACTGAAGAAGTTTAGTTTCTCCTGCAGATAGGGTTATTGTCTGGGAGTCTCCGAACTCCGAACTCTGAACTCCGAACTGTACGGTCGCTTCGACTTTGCCTGCGTTTTTCATCTCCACACTCATGGGAAATTCCTCATTTCCCACAACTTCGGGCACAGTCACGGACACGGACACCTTTGGTATAGCCACTTCATACTGGTCTTGAATCTCTACCAAAGTGGAATTGTTCTGGCTCACTGCCCCTCTCAAGGTCACAGTTCCTTCAGCTCCTGCAGGGGTTGTGATGGTAAATGGATGACTCCCACCAGCAGGGATATTGAAGGTCTCTGTAAAAACAAGTTCAGAG
>JASEIE010000534.1 GCA_030024065.1 Thermodesulfobacteriota bacterium | reverse complement strand
GAGAAGAGAGGGTGTTCCGCCGCCGATGTAGACTGTATCAAAAGGGTTAAATCGGTGACGATACATCTCCATCTCTTTGAAGAGTCCATTTAAAAAATCAGGGACAGCAGAGATGGATGTCGACGAATAGAAATCGCAGTAAGGGCATTTGCTCAGGCAAAAGGGAATGTGAATGTAGAGGCTAGGAGTTTTTAAATTCATTTTCTCTAAGGGATATTTCATGACGGATTCATCACCGGCGAATGATGAAAGTTCTCCGCATTATTTGGTTAAGGTTACGGTTACGAGGCCCGTTTGGTTTAAGGTTAAAGGGTTACGTGAACTTCTCAAGACGAAGGACGTAACCGAATGACGAAACGGGCATCTTTGCCGTTGCCGATGGACGAAGCCCTTATTTTCTGCGCTATGCCCTTTGCCCTATGCGTTTAACTGTCTGTGTCCGATTTCAGGACGGCGAGAAAGGCGCTCTGGGGGATGGAGACCGATCCGATTGTCTTCATCCTCTTTTTGCCTTTCTTCTGCTTCTCCAGAAGCTTTCTCTTGCGGGTAATATCG
>JASEIE010000533.1 GCA_030024065.1 Thermodesulfobacteriota bacterium | reverse complement strand
ACTTCTTCCATGAGACCTTTGGGAAGTCTCTTCTTGTCTCCATAGTACTGGATACAGGCTTCGGTGGTGACGATGAACCCGGGTGGAACCGAAAGGCCCATGCGAGTCATTTCAGCCAGCCCTGCCCCTTTTCCTCCGAAGAGCTTCTTATTGAAGCCGTCGGCTTCTTCAAAGAGATAGACATATTTCATAGTTTTTATATCCCCCTTGCCTTAGTAATTTCCGATGGCTGTTAGGCCACCCTCGAACGATGAAAATAGTCCGGGTTTTTGGGTTAAGGTCACGGTTACGAAGCCCGTATCGTTTAGCGTTAAAGGGTTACGTCAAGTTCTTAAGACCAACAACGTTACCGAATGACGAAACGGGCATCTTAACCTTAACCTTTTGCACCTACCATTTACTTTTTAGCTTATCGTCATCTATATTAATTTTATTTAACTGAAAAATCAATCTGACCTTTTCCGCTTACTCATTCAAGACTTGGATTCCCTCAAAAATAGACATTGATATTGACCTCTTCTCCCCTCTCTCTTGACGGGCATAAGCGCTAACTTAAAG
>JASEIE010000532.1 GCA_030024065.1 Thermodesulfobacteriota bacterium | reverse complement strand
TCTTAGGGGCATAGAGAAAAAATACGTTAGCGTATTTATGAACCAATGTACTTAGGCAAGACTTTTTTCAAAGAGCTAAAGTTCTACAAAACATCTCATTTGCACAAGAGTGAGATCAGAGGGTGATTCGACATGGAATATAAAGATCTGCGCGGATTTCTTTCCAGAGTTGAAGAATTTGGAGAACTTAAAAAAATCGACGGGGTTGATTGGAATATTGAGATGGGAGGCATCACAGAGATCCTGTACAGGGAGAAGGCTGAAAAGTCACCTGCTCTTCTGTTTGACCGAATCAAGGATTATCCAGAAGGTTACCGATGCCTCTACGGGATGCTCAATTCTCCCAAGCGTTTCGCCCTGGCCATGGGAATTCCTCTTCCCGAGGGGGGGGGACTGATGGACCTTCTCAAGGTCTATCGGACAAAAATGAAGGCGATGAAACTTATCCCACCCCGGTATGTTGAAAAGGGGCCTATCCTGGAAAATGTTTTGGAAGGGGAGGATGTAGATCTCTTTCGATTCCCTTCTCCGATCCATCATGAGCTGGATGGCGGGAGATATA
>JASEIE010000531.1 GCA_030024065.1 Thermodesulfobacteriota bacterium | reverse complement strand
CTTGAGGGACAAGCCCTTTGCTACCAGATGCATTGCACACGTGTGGCGCAACGCGTGAGGTCCATGATGCAGGGTATGAAGTTCAACATTTGCCATGCATCGACTGACAATATTGTGGAGACCGCTGGTGGAGAGCGGCTGGATGGGCGCTTTAAGAGTAAGGAATATTTGGCGATGGAAGTTTTGAGGCCGCACTGTCTGTAAGTATCGAACAATGGCGTTGCCGAGTCTCAGGTTACCCTTAACACCTCCCTCCAGCTACGTGGGCGAACTGCCGAATTCCCACGGCCCCGCTTTACGGGACAAGCCATGCGTCTTACACGGCATACGAACGTTGTTTTCTATTTTTCTAAAAAGCCAATGCATCTTTGAAGGGGTTGCCCGGTCTTATTTTCGCGGCAGTCTTTTTGAGGGAATCTTAATGTCTTCCCCTGTTGCAAATCTTACCTATTTGTAATCCGGGAGGTACTTCACGAAAGGCAATACTACCTTTACAGCATCGTAAAACAGTTTGTCTGCAGTCCAAAACTCACAACCACGTATTTCAGCTAATGCCGCGTATGT
>JASEIE010000530.1 GCA_030024065.1 Thermodesulfobacteriota bacterium | reverse complement strand
AGCGGGGGAATCCTGGGGAAGGAAATCTCTTCCATTCTCAACAAGATTACGAATATCCTGACCAAGCACAACATGAAGGAAGATGAGATCGACGATACCTTCTCGTTTCAGATGGTGGAATATTCCCCCACGGCGACCGGGTGTAGCACAAGGATCAGAAAGTAAAGTACTTTGCAGACGGATCCCTCGAATTGAGCTTTCCCGTTTAGTAGAAAAAAATCTGCTTTTGGTATATATTGTGCAGCCCAGGATGAGGAGATTTAATTTTTGAATAGAAATTTAGGATTCATTCAGAGCCTGTTCTCAAAAGGAAGGGGATATTTGTTTTTTAGTAAATTATGAATTACCGATGCCTGGCAGTATGCCGTGTAGAACATATGACTTGTCCCGTAAAGCGGGACCGTGGGACTTCGGCAGTTCGCCCACGTAGCTGGAGGGAGGTGTAAAGGGTAACCTGAAGCACTAAGTTCCCTAACAAAGGCTCAGGAAGTGAGTCGAGCAAACCTGCGGGTTGCAGCGAAAGCGAACCTATACGTAGCCTCGTGAACGGAAACGGAGTTGCCGAT
>JASEIE010000052.1 GCA_030024065.1 Thermodesulfobacteriota bacterium | reverse complement strand
GTTCATCATGGCTCAAAAAAAGTCGTTCGTTGAGTTTCGAGATCGGTTTGCCTTCTTCTTGGACGGTCCTGGTCCACAGGCAAATTGATGAAGAAGGAGGTCCCCTTGCTCACCTGACTCTCAACATCAATATATCCTTTGTGATCCTGTACAATCTGATTGGAGATCGACAGTCCCAGGCCGCTTCCGGTCGTCTTCGTCGTATAAAAGGGGTTGAAAATTTCCTCTACATATTCTTGCGGAATGCCGCAACCCGTATCCTTAAATTCGACCTGAAGATAGGGTTCCCCTCCGGGTTTTAAAAAGGAACGGGTTTTTACGGTGATTTCCCCATTCTCAGGGGTCGCTTCAATGGCGTTTAGTAAGACATTTAAAAAGACCTGTTTGATCTGTTCCCGGTCGACCTTGACGGAGGGCAGATCCGGTATATATTGTTTGGCGATATGGATTTGCTTCTTTTTGCTCTCCGTTGAGACCAGAAGTATCATTCCATCTAAAATGCTGTTGACATCTTCAAATTCCAATTTGGGGCTCGAAGGCCTGGCAAAATCCAAGAGTTCATTGATCAGATGTGAGATCCGGTCCACCTCTCCTGCGGCGATGTTCAGGAAATGGTTTCGAAATTCCTCGTCCTCGAGCCGTTCCGGCAACAATTGGGTGAGTGTCTTAATGGCAACCAGGGGGTTGCGGATCTCATGGGCCAGGCCTGCCGTAAGGGTTCCAAGGGAGGCGAGGCGGTCCGCTCTGCGAATATAGGATTTTGACTTTTTTAGATCTTCAAAGAGCCTTGCATTCTCAATGGCAACGGCTGTTTGGTTGGCGAGGGTGGTGAGCAGTTCTATGTCTTCATGGGAATAGATATCCTTGTTAAGTTTATGGTTGAGATTAATGATTCCGATGAGATGCCCCTTTAAAATAAGCGGTATGCTGACTTCCGCTTCCAGCAAGGACATCTGATTGACGACCTGGTCCAATTCTAGAATATGTCTACCCTTGGCCAATTCTTCCTTCACAACAATTTCTCCGATTTTCTGCAAATAGTGGGGAAGGGGGGCTGTTTTGGAAAGAAAGGGGGAGGAAGAAGCCATGTTGACATTCTTCGATTCGAATAAATCATATCCCCTTTTCTCTTCATTAAAGAGAAATAGAGAAGCCTTCTCAACCCCCATGGTCTGAGTAATGGTCTCGACAATCCTTCTCAAGAGAGATTGTAGATCGAGGATCGTCACCATCGCCTTGCTGAATTTCCCCAGTGTCTCACGATAATTGTAGCGATCTTTAAAGAGGAGCTGCTCTACTGCCTTTTCGGTCCCTGGTTTGATCCTGTGAAATAAGATAGCCGCCAGGAAAAGGACCGAAAACATCATCACCGTAAATAAATAATTTATCTTTCCATAGAAGATCTTCTGGCCAAGAAGGATTAAAATAAAGGAGGGGATGAAAAGAAGCAACAACAAAAGGATGTAAGTTGTCCCTTTCTTCAAGACAATATTAATATCCATCAAACGATGTTTGAGGATAGAATAGGTTGTGAAACCAACCATAATCATAGTAAGGGAAGGACCCAGCCAGTTGAATTTGGAAACTCCCACCATCGGAAGAAACAGGTTGCTTAATAACCCAAGGCTTGAAGTAAAAAACATTCCCAATAAACAGTACTTAACTTGGAGTCTCTCGACTCCAATAGTATTTTTATATGTCCTTATCAGAATTAATAAACCCAAAAGAATATAACCCGTTAAATAAACGGAAAAGATCGGATAAAAAGACCCGTAAATAAACATTTTGGGACCATCGCCAAGTGAAGTAACGACTTGGTTAGAAAATGATAAAACCAAAAAAAATATCGCAGGTAAACATAATAAAATGAGTTTAAAAGAGTTAATCGTCCTTTGATTTCTTGGAAAAAGGATAGCAAATAGAAGAAATGCTGTAGGAATTATCCCCGATGTAGCAAAACTCATTCTACCCCAAAACAACCTCAAAAAAGGATCCTCAAGAAAATAAGCCAACAAAACACTCAAAATCCAACCTGCGGAAGCCCAAGAAAGAACAGCGAAAGTGATATTTAACTGCTTAAAGGTGGATCTTTTTAAAAAAACTAAAATGCCCAACCCAGTGTTAACTACGATAGCAAAGATAAGTATTATTCCAATAAGACTCAATTTTAAAACCCTAAATCATATGTTTTTGTTTTAGTATTTTGAGACCACCAATACAGTATGTCTTCCTCCAAATCCGTGGGCACTCATGGTTGCTGTTGCAACCTCCTTTTTAATAGATTGTCTCGGCACATAATTGAGGTCACATTTTGGATGAGGATTAAAGTGATTTATTGTCGGAGGAATAATGCTATCTCTCATTGCTAAGAGGCAAGCTATTAACTGAAATATGCCAGTTGGAGAAAGAGATTGACCAGTAATAGGCTTAAGGGAAGAAACAGGAATCTGATAAGCGATTTCCCCGAATGCTTCTTTAATGGCTTCTGTCTCACAGATATCGTAATCCAAATAACCATTACCATGGGCATTGATATAATCAATATCTTTGGGTTCAGCCTGAGCATTTAATAATGCCTTTTTAAAACACATCGCTGCCGCTGTGCCATTCAAGTTTACTCCGAATAGATCATATCCGTCATTGGTAGCGCCATATCCAAGAATTTCACCATATATTTTTGCATTCCTTTTTTTAGCGTGTGCAAGTTCTTCAAGAATAATAACAGCACCACCTTCTCCTAAAACCAACCCATCACTATCCATATCATATGGTTTTACCGCTTTTAAGGGATTATCATTGACTCTTGATAAGTAACCACTTGCACAAAAGATAGCAAAGATATATGGAGTAATCGGAGCTTCCCCAGCTCCAACGATGATGACATCAGCATCCCCAGCTTTTATCGAATTATAAGCGAGGTAGCAAGCATCCAAGCCGGAGTTGCAACCAGCGGATACAGTATTATTAAGCCCTTTCAAACCAAATTCACAACTGATTGCCCCACTCGCGCAATGAGTTGAAATTGAAAATACCGAATAGGGAGGAATTCTCTTCATCCCTTTTTCCATAAATACGGTATGATAATGCTCCGAAACGTCTCCCCCCCCGATTGCTGTTCCAATAAAAACTCCAGACCTAAAAGGGTCTTCCTGTTTAAAATCTATTCCGGAATCGTCAATTGCCATTTGAGAGGCTGCTAAAACGAATTGTGCGAATCTACCTAATCTTTTTGCGGTTTTTGGATCCATATAGTCGGTAGGGTCGAAATCAGGAACTTCGGCGGCTATTTGGGAAGGGTAGGAGGAGGCGTCGAAGTGGGTGATTTTTCTGACTGCAGACCGGCCGTGGACTAAGGAATCCCAGAAGTTATCTACCCCGATGCCGTTGGGGGCTACTACCCCCATGCCTGTTATGACTACCCTTCTTTTTTCCATTTTTCTCCTCTGATTTCTAACCAAAAATATTTGAAATTTTACGACATCCAAAAATTTAACTCCTCCCCCTTCGATGGGGGAGGATACAGGTGGGGGTGGACCAAAGGATCTGTCCCCCCTCCCCTCAATCCCCTCCCACCAAGGGAGGGGAGTTTTTTTGGAAAATCCATTTTATAAGTGTTAGAGACAAATTCTCAGATCTTATTGTGTAAGTATCTAAGGAGAGACAATTGAAGAAGTGGAGATGCGGTCGGGGACACGGAAGAGAAAAGTGGCGAATGCGAAGAAGACATTTTGCCAGTTAGCGGCAAGTCGGAAGAAGCGGCAGATTTGAAGAAGTATCTTAAAATGCTTCAGAACCTACGTCCCGTCCTGTCTTGCACATTGCCGAATGATTTCAATCACTCTATCAATAATTTCATTCAGTTTTCCAACTTTAAGCTTACCTGTTCGATATAAAACTAAATGAGTGTCAGCGGTAAATATGCGATTGGGCCTAATATTACCTGGTTTTTTCAAACCTCCAACCTCAAAGTCATCGTCGCTAATCGGAATTGCATAATCGTCAATGAAGCGTATGATTTGCATCATTCCCTGGCATTTGGGGCAAGTGAGAGGATCAACTTCATACACCCTGTTGAATAGGGTTCCCTTTGGGAAATTCAACAGGGTAAATCTTCTGAATGAGACTGGTCCAGTTCTTCCGATATTCTCTTGAATTCTCTTCTTGTTCAATAATATAAGGGATCAAACAATCCTGGTTTTCCTTTTTTCGATTGCCCCGCGATACGTTACAGTAATACCCATAATAACGAACCATCTGCTCACCCTTGTTGGGTATGTGAGAGCACATAGCAGCTAACTATTCAAGGGCATTGAAGACCTTCTCTTCTCTCCCATCCTTGGATTGGTAGATAACCTTGGACTCTTCTGGGATGTAAGCCATTCTTTCCTGAGAGAAACCCACCTGCCACTGCGAGATACAGTGTACAACGTCAAGGCCAACTGTTACTGTTATTGATAGATCTCAGTATCGGTAGTTTGAACGAGGCATATAGGCACGAGCGGGCAGGGAGGCACGGATAATGTAATAAGCAAGATTCTCCATTGCATCTTCCTCTCTGGGATAGAATTTACTGCATCGTAAAGCCGCCATCTACAGCATAAACCTGGCCGGTAATGTAGGAGGCATTGGGAGAGGCCAGGAAAACCGCCAACCCTACAATTTCTTCCGGCCGTCCCAGTCGACCGAGAGGGACATGGTAGGTTTTATATGCCTCCAGGGCTCCCGGCGGGAAGGCCTTCAACGTAGTTTCCGTCTCAATGATGCCTGGAGCAATGGCATTTACGGTTATGTTAAGAGAAGCCAGTTCCCTGGCCAACGCTTTGGTGAAGGCGATGACGCCACCCTTTGCTGCTGAGTATGGGACCATACCCAGTGCCCCCACCAGTCCGGACACCGATGCTATATTAACAATGGTCCCTCCGCGCTGCTGGCGCATGGGAGCCAATGCTTCACGGCAACAGAGAAAAACGCTTTTAAGGTCAAGGTTCATGACCATATCCCATTCCTCTTCGCTCACGGTGGAAAAGGGTTTAATGGGGAACGTTCCCGCATTATTAACCAGAATATCCAATCGCCCCAACTTCTCCACTCCAGTCTGGATAAGCTTCTTCACTTCGGCACTGACCGTCACTCCGGCCTGTACCACCAAGGCTCGCCGCCCCATATCCTCGATCTCCTTGGCCGTTTCGCGGGCCGCATTCTCCCGTTTATGATAGTTCACTATGATATCTGCACCTTCCCTGGCCAACCCCAATGCAATCTCTCGCCCGATACCACGACTGCTGCCCGTAACCAAGGCGACCTTGTTTGCCAATCTCATTTATTCCTCCTGACTACCCGGCCATAACACCGATAACCTGGCCCACACGAGCCTTTTCACCGACCGTTACTCGTATCTCTTCTAAGGTGCCGTTTTCCGGTGCCGTCACGTACAGGGTAATCTTCTCTGTTGCCGCTTCGGCAAGGTCTTCCCCTTTTGTAATAGAACTGCCCACATTCTTTAACCATGAAACGATGGTGACTTCTGCTGATCCATCGGCCGTTGGTGGTATGACTATATCGTAGTTCATAATGTTATCTCCTTAATTAACCTGATTTGGGACCTCACTCTCTTTTTCCACTCGTTTTCTCTTTCCTCACGTTGATCAACCGGTGCTGGAGGCCAAAGTCGCTTGAACTTCCTTCCAGGAAACATCCCTGGTTGTGAGAGAAAATGTCTGCATCAGAATCTCATACAGCCTCTTTTTTATGTGCGACATCTGGATATTACGTCCAAGTATTTGATGGAGAGATGTAACTTGCATCTGGCTGAATCCACAGGGATTAATCAGGTCGAACGGGGCCAAATCCAGATTGACGTTGAGCGAAAAACCATGAAAAGTATAGCCGTGTTTAACGGCGATTCCCACTGCACCGATCTTGGCCTGATTCCACCAGACACCAGGATAACCCTCTTTCTTGTTTGTTTGAATCCCGAAAGTCGAAAGTAAATCTATGAGCACGTCCTCCAAGCGATGCAGGTATTGGTTGGCATTAAGATCAATATCACCCAGGTAGATCAAAGGAGATACAATGATCTGGCCGGGACCGTGATAGGTGATGTCGCCTCCGCGGTTCACTTCCAACACTTCGATTCCCAGCCGTTCCAGTTCATCCGTAGAGGCCAGTATATTTGAACGGCTACCAGTGCGACCAATGGTGAAAACTGACAGGTTTTCCTGGAGGATTATAGTGGATGGCAATCGGTCGCTCATGCGCGCTTCCAGGATTTGCTCCTGGATGGCAAACGCCGGCTTGTATGGGATTAATCCTAAATCTAACCAGTATCCAGTCTGATCTCTTTTCACCACGAGGGTTTTCGTACCATTCTCAATGCGGGTTGTGGGCACAGAACACCACCACACTTTTGATAAAGTGCCTGGAGATCACCGTTGAGCTGGGCAAAGATGTAGACCGGTGCGCAACCAGGATATTCAGTCACGCTTTTGGCCACCTTCTTGGCCTCTTCAACTTTTTCTCTGCTCGGGAAAAACTTCCAACAATCTCCGGGTATGAATAGGTGCTTATCAGTAACCCACTCAGGTTCGAATTCGGGCACCCCGCCAGCAACGATATAGATTTCGCCGGCTTTGTCTATGAAGTCATGGGTGTCAACATTATTATTGAAGTTGTCAAGCGCGCCCCGGATGTTGGCGAAGCATCCAGGACATGTCTGCTGGACAATGACATGAATACCGGGGATCAGGCCAATGGGGTCGATCATGGGGCGTTTAAAAAAAGTGCGCACATCCGCGACTGGAGTGCCCACCACTTCGATCCTGTCTATCTCCCTCTCTCCTAACCCCTCGGTGGCGGCAATGCGAACGGCTGGAATTTCCACTGTTTCGAAGCCCATGACATAGGCTGCTACGGCATCCACAGCCACCGTGTCCATTCCGGCGATAAACAGGTTCATCTCCAGGGGTGTGCCAGCGTGCGGACCCTGGCCCTCCATGGCAATGATCGCATCCACAAAAGTCAAATCAGCTCTACGAACACGAAGCAGATCGGCACACTTCTGACCCAGATCCAGGCGGTGAACATCTTGCTGCTCGCCGCTCGGGTGCACGTTCGGGATGATGCCTTGCCAGTTCTTCACTCCTAATGTGACTGTTCCTGCCAGATGGGTCTTCATTTTGGGAAGGTTAATGACCCGATCCGCGTCTAAGAAAGGCTTAAAAATTTTGGCCCGGCGGAACAGCCTAGCCCCCTCCACCTCCACGTCCACAAGCTCCTCCTCATCAAAGTAAATGATGCGATCCGCACCACCGCGCTCTGCTGCTGCCTGCATACCGGACATCTTAAAGGATGGCCGTGCCCGTCCCACATGCTGGCCCAGCGAGGGATTATCTCCAATCCAGACCTCTTTGGCCTTGGAGCCTTTCTTTAAGTAAGAAACGAAAGCCTCGATCACTCGAGGATCGACGACAGAAAAGCTTTCTGGCGGGGCCTGGAAGGCAAGGTTCGGTTTGATCAGTACCGTTTCACCCTCACGGATGATGTTGTCAATACCGCCCACCGCAAGATCGATGGTCTCGGCGATTTTCTTCCTCAATTGTGAAATATCTTCGTCGTAGCGAAGGAACTTGCCTCCGAGAAACTCAGCATTACCTCTTAAATGGCCGATTTTGACAATGGCTACTTTCGATTTGTTCATTTCATCCCTCGTATGTTATGTAAGCAACTGTTCGTCTCCTGACAGAGTTCTCTACAAAAGATCTCACAAGCACTGTATAGTATGTGCGCAGGAACTCTTGGGGAATACTCTCCTCTTACCAACTACCCGCTCTCCTTGATAATGGCAGGGTTAATGTCTCTACCTTACGCCCATTACTCTTCAGGATAGAAGACGGGACCATCGAAGTAAGCGAAGAAGATCACATCTCCTTTGGCGGTGAAGGGACCATGCTCATGCTTCGGGCCAGCCGGAGAGTAAAAGTAAGAGCCTGCACAGGATTCGTTTCCTTCATCGTCCACCAGGCACCCCTGAAAAAAGAAGATGTCGTGAGCCCCAGGGTGTGAATGGAGCGGCTCGCGGAAGCCGTCATCGAACTTGATAAGATAGGCTCCGGCCTTTGTCTCCTCGTCGTAACTTAAGACCTTGAGCCAGGCACCGGTTCCCAGCTTTTCGATGGGCTGCCACTTCATGCTTTCGGGATTTACGAATACCAGTTCTCTTGCCATTTTGTTCCCTCCTATATTGTGATTGTGGTTTATCAGGAAGTCTCCGTTGGCTTGCCACGCCCTCTTGGCTTGTCACCTCCTTATGGGCGAGACTATTGCCGGCATTCAGGTCGCTATTTATTCAGATGGATGTGCATTAACAAACGGCAGCACCTGTCTGCGCATCAAAAATATGCACCTTATCGAAATCGAAAGACAGCCACATGGTTTCACCCATATTTACCCTTATGTCCGGGCTCGTTACAACCTTGATAATTTTTTTCTCCAGTAAAAAATCTATAATCAACATCTCTCCCAGAGGCTCAGAGATATAGACCCTTGCAGGCATAGAGGGCAGATCCGGCTTCTCTTGATGCAGATGAAAATGGGAAGGTCGAATGCCCATATGGAGAGACCCATGAGGGCATTTCTCCCTTATCACGGCAGCCGTTTTTTCGGGAAGCTCAATCTTGAAAGCATCATTTCGGAAGTACGGTTTCCCGCCGTCTTCAATATACTGTCCGTCAATGAAATTGATTGGCGGATCACCCACAAACCCGGCCACAAATTCGTTAACCGGATTATTAAAAATCTGGTCTGGCGTATCCAATTGCTGCAGCACACCGAAATTCATTACTGCAATTCGGTCGGCCATGGACATGGCCTCCAGTTGATCGTGGGTAACGTAAATCATTGTTGTTTCCAGATCTTTTTGAAGCCGTTTGAGCTCTCCCCGCATACGGGTCCTTAATTTGGCGTCGAGATGGGAGAGGGGTTCATCCATTAGAAAGAGAGAAGGCTTTCTTACGATTGCTCTACCCATGGCCACCCGCTGTCTTTGCCCGCCGCTTAACTGACGAATATTTCTGTCGAGAAACTCCCCTATATCCAGGATTCTTGCTGCCTCCAATACCTTCGCTTTTATTTCATCATTTGAAAATTTCCTGATTCTTAATGGAAAGGCCATATTCTCAAAAACGGTCTTTCGTGGGTAGAGCGCATAGGTTTCGAAAACCATCGCTATATGCCGATCCTTGGGCGGGATATGGGTAACATCCTTCCCTTCAAGAAATATCTCCCCCGAAGTAGGGCGTTCCAGGCCAGCCACCATTCGCAAAGATGTGGTTTTACCGCAGCCTGAAGGCCCGAGAAAACAGATCATTTCCTTGTCCCGGATATCAAGATTCAGATCAATCACCGCCCTGACTTTCCCAAAATCTTTACATAGTTTCTTAATCTGTAATTCTGCCATTCTACCGCCTTTCATAGATATTGCACTTACAAAAATTGTATTTAAAACCTAACCCGGACAAGCCGGAAACAAACAGTGAATTACGTTTTGACGATTGACGATTTGTGGAAATCGGCTTCGCTTCATCTATTTTAAGAGTTCTGAACAAATGAAATCTTTCAATAGTCAATCGATAATAGTAAATCATCAAGTCTATTTTAATGCACCCAGTAACGCCCCACGGGTTAAATAACGCTCAAGCCATACGGCTAAAACCACCAAAGGCACAATCGCAATCAACGAAGAGGAACTCAAGCTCCACCAGGGAACTTTGGATGAATTTAGAGCTACGATCGAAACAGGCAGAAGCTGAGTGTCAGCAAAAGTTAGAGTAAAGGCAAAGAAAAAGTCATTCCATGCGAATATGAAGCAGAGAAGCCCCGTCACCACTAAACCAGGCGTACATTCCGGCAATATAATTCTGTAAAACGCTTCCAGTGGTGTGCAACCGTCAATGAGCGCGGCCTCATCCAGTTCAGCGGAGATATTATTGAAAAAATCGACCATCACCCACACGACGATCGGCAATAACATGGCGATATAAATGAAAATCAAGCCGATGTGGGTATCCAAAAGCCGAAGCGACTTTAGTAGAAGGAAGTAGGGTATGGCCAGCACCACCGGTGTAATGATGCGTTGCGAAATAAAAAAGAATGCTATATCCGCATTTCCGAGGGGACCTGCTCGAAAACGAAAACGGGATAACCCATAAGCGGCAAGCGTGCCGAGCGCAAGGCTGACTAAACTGGACACAAGAGTAACGATAAGGCTGGAGATGTATGGCCCTAAAATATTGACTCCTTCAGTAGCACGGAAAAGAACCTTCCATCCTTCAAGAGATGGCTCAAAATCGACAAAAGGGATATAGGTTGCGCCAGACACCACCGCTGCATCATTCTTAACCGACGTACTCAGCGCCCACAGGAAGGGTCCGGCCACAAATGCCGACCATAATACGAGTACAAGGTATTTGAGTCCCTTATAAACAAAAATCCTCATCATCACCCTCCTTTGGCAACCAATACTCTCGTCAATCCTTTGGCGATCAATGTGAGTCCAACGATCATCATCAATAGATAGACGATGGACATGGCTGAGGAGTAACCGATCTGGAATTCACGCAGACTGCGTATAAAGATATAATATGCCGATGTTTCGGTGGAAGTACCGGGCCCTCCCGAAGTGAGCACATAAACTGTTTCCATGATCTTGGATGCTTCGATAATGCGAATTATCAGTATTCCAATGGATATGGGGGCCATCATGGGAAATGTGATATGCCAAAAGGTCTGAAAACGATTAGCGCCATCCATTGCTGCCGCCTCATATGGCTCATGAGGTAATGAGAGTAGCCCTGCCAGCAGCAGGATAAACACAAATGATGTCCACTGCCATACATCTACTATTATAACGGCAATCAGTGCACTGGTCGGCTTTGAAAGCCAGGGAACCGTGGGGAGGTGTATCATTGCAAGCAGGTCGTTTGCCGGGCCTAAAGATTCATGAAACATGGTCCTCCACACAACGGAAATAATAACAGGCGTTGACATCATAGGAATGATAAACAACACCCTGAAAAACCGGCTTTTTTCAATATCCTGCCAGAGCAGAAGAGCCAATCCAAAACCAATAATATATTCAATAGATACAACCGAGAGGACTACCGTGCCTAATGTTGCCAAAGATTCCCAGAAGCGAATATCATGGAAAACCCGGACATAGTTATCAAATCCGATAAAATCGAGCGCAGGCGCCACTACATCCCAACTGGAAAAACTCAGGCGAAAAGTGAAAACCAGGGGAAAAATGATGATTGCGAGCAAGGTAAAAAGCCCGGGAAAAAGAAAAAGATACTTATAACGCGACTCGATCATCAAATAGACCTTCCTTTGAGAAATATACAGTACCCGCTTCGTTTTAGTAAAATGAAGCGGGTACCATCTCAACATAAAGCTGTTTTTCTACCTCAGATTGTCCTCCAGGGCTACCACGTTTGCGTATGCTTTGCGCACCAGATCGACCCCGAGGCGCTTAGTGATACTTTTCCATTCCACAGCGACTTCATCCATGGCTTTCTGCGGCGTAAGCTGTTTGGCAAGTGCCTTGGAAACACCTGTGGCTAAAGAGCTCATGTATTGGTTAACACCTGGAACACGGAGGTCAAAGACGCGGTTACGGCTTTTTTCCATTCCTGACAGTGTGGCACAATAGGTTTTTGCAACATCAGGTGCCCAGCCCGCCTCTTTGATGTAAAATTTTGGATCAAAGTCTGTAGTCCGGAAAGGATTGACGCCAAATCGACCTACAAGAAGGTCGGAAGGATGATTGGCCTGGTTTGAGAAAAAGGCCAAATAATCAAAGGCCATATCTTTGTTCTTGCTGGCTTTGGCTACGGCCGAGGACCAACCCCAACAGATATAAGGGGCATAATTGGGCTTATCGAAATTATCCCATTTACCGGTCTTGCGATTCCATACTTTGTGAGCCCCGGGAAGCGGCGCCGCTCCCACGAGGTTTCGAATACGAGACTTCGGCTCCATGGCCTGGACAAACGCATCATCCCAGGAATAGCTGAAAAGGGTCTGTCCTCCGCCAAAGGAGAAGATTTCGTCGCCCAGACCAAAGTTATTACCCCCTGGCGGCATATAGTCCTGGGCCGCTACAAAATCCTTAACCCCCTCAACCCAGCCCGGTGTGTTGACCAGGGGTTCCATGGTCTCAAGATCGAAAAAGAAGCCCCCCTTCACATCGGGATGCTTGGCATAGGGAGCCACACGGCTGATTATGGCCGAAAACATCAGGTCGTCGCGAGCCACAACCTCGGCGGACCCGTAGTTCTTCTCACCGTCGCCATCCCAGTCCCAGCCATTGAAAAACCGGCCGATCTCGTCGTATTCCTTCCACGTCTGCGGCACCCTCAGCTCCTTGCCGGTTTTTGCTTTGTACTTGGCCTTCATTTCAGGATTGTTGATTATGTCGGAACGGTATTTCAAGTAATGGCGATCGCCGTCCACAGGAAACTGGATCATCTGACCCTCCCAGGTGGCCACGTCTTTATAGTTACGAGTGACCTCCTGCATCTGGGGCATGTCGATATATTTCTGTGGAACTGGCTCGAGATAAGCATTAAAGTCACCTATCCAGAGTGAACCGTAAAACATAACGTCATAGGCTGCCTGTCCCGTCTGAAATGGGATCATGGCCTTCTGGAATAGGTCCCCAAAAGGAACATGAACCACATTCACCTTGGCACCGGTCAGCTCTTCAAATTGCTTGGCATGCAGTGCCGTGGGTTCCCCCATCACCGGAATGGCATGGGTGAGGATATTCAGAGTGCGGCCTTTATAATCCTTTTGAGACGTTGCTTCGTAGGATGCGGGTCCAGGGATGTCCTTTTTGATCGGATATTTTTCCGACCATTTGTCCGCCCCGGCCACACCGCCTGCTGTTAACCCAACTGCCAATGCAATTGTCACCACCATCTTGGTCATCTTTGTTTTTCCCATAAAACACCTCCTTTTTTTGGTTACAGGTTTATTCCCCCTGAAGTATAACGCTTCAAGGGATCAGAACTGCACGCCCAAAAACCTTTCCGTCGTGGAGATCGTGTAGGGCGTCATTTGCGCTGCTCAGAGGATACTCCTGCGTCGTCAGTGTGACCAGGCCGCGGTCTGCCAGTACAATCAGCTCAACAAGTTCCGCGTAAGATCCGACGAGGTTTCCCACAATCGTCTTTTCCGACATGATCATATCCATCGTGGGAATCTCCAGTTTCCCGCCATAGCCGACAATGTAATAGAAACCGGTCCTCCGGGTCATCGCCAATCCTTTTTCCACAGTGTCGCCATCTGCGACGAAATCAACTACTGCCTCGGCACCATGCCCTCCCGTCAAAGCCAGAACCTCTGCAACGGCGTTATCACCGGCCTTGATAGTGTGGTGTGCCCCCAACTCTTTAGCCAGATTGAGCGCCATATCGGATATATCCGTGACGATAATCTCTGCGGCACTTAGGGCTTGAAATACCTGAATGCCGATATGCCCCAAACCACCTGCCCCAATGATCACAACATATTGCCCGGGCAACAGATGGCGCGATGCCTTTTTAGCGACATTGTAGGCGGTCAAACCCGCATCGGCCAATGGGGCAAAATCCATCGGGGCAATACTTAAAGGAAGCTGGATGAGAGCTCGTTCATTGGCTCGCATAAACTCTGCGTATCCGCCATTGGCACTGATACCGGGGAGAAGAATGTCTACCGTATGTGTATCTCTCACCTCTTTGCAAGCTTCGTAGCGACTATTGATCTCCCCAGGATGAATGATCACGGGATCCCCAACCTCAACTCCTTTAACTTCACTCCCGATTTCTTCGATCCAGCCTGCATTCTCGTGTCCCAGGATGTAAGGCAGGCTCACATTGAAATACTTGCGCCATAGCCCCTCAATAATGTGCAGATCAGTTCGACAGACGCCAGCCCCCCCAATTCGCACGATGACATCGGTTTTGTTTTCTATGGTTGGATCGGGCACGTCCTCATAAACAAGCCATTCCGAATTTGAGAGTAACTCATCATATCTGTGCAGTACTGCAGCTTTCATTTAGTGAATACTCAAAGATGATGCCTAATGTCGGATAATGAAATGAAGCAACTTATGTGCCAAATACTGTAATGAAATGAATCTCTAACGACATTCATTGCTTGTCTTCTTTTTATTCTTCCATGGGTCTGTTCAATGTTAAAAAATACAACAGAAAGAAAGGTCAGATGTTGCGAAACTAAACACTTAAAGAAATCAGACAAACATCACTCAATGTCTTTTCTTATTATCGCTTGACATCTTCCATTTTTTGTCTTATAAGAAAACCTACAATTTAACCATTTTCTTCTTTCTCACGGCCAGGAAATGGGATCACGCTTTCACTTGATGATATGAATGATAACTCGCACATGTTAATGGCTAAAAACGGCGTTTTGCCTCCACATCTCTTCAGCCGAGAAATACGCGCATCCTGGAAGCGCTGTTTCCTGCAAGGGATTGATCCTTATGATAAACCAAAGTTG
>JASEIE010000529.1:330-569 GCA_030024065.1 Thermodesulfobacteriota bacterium | reverse complement strand
ACCATGACCTCGGAATCCTGGGCGGATTCGAGCTTGCGAAAGAAAAAGTAGTTGCCACTGTCATAGACCTCTCGAACCTGTTCATTAACCTTCACGCATTTTTCAAAGACATCCATACCCCACCCTTTCTGACCCCTCACCCCATCCCTCTCCCCGGCGGTGAGAGGGGGAGGGGTGATATTACAGCCAATTTTCTTTTCGATACCATTCATAAGTGATTTTTATCCCTTCCGCAAGGG
>JASEIE010000529.1:0-320 GCA_030024065.1 Thermodesulfobacteriota bacterium | reverse complement strand
GATGTCGCATAGCCAATTCTTCTGAACCATCTCTTCCACCTTCCCTTTATTGATCAAGGGAGGTTTTCCGGAGAACTTTGAAAATAATTCCGAGAAGGAGGCGATTCCAGAAATGACCCACCCTGGAATATGAATTCGATAGGCATGGATATCCATCGCCTCTTCGAATAGATCCCCAATTTTATCAAGCCGATAATCATGGCCATCCGATAAAAAGAAGATTTCTCCTTCGCGCCCTCTTGAATCCGAAGCGAGCAGAGTGGCCTGGACAATGTCCTGAACATAGCAGAGGCTGATGTGCTGTTCCTGTCGGGAGAAAC
>JASEIE010000528.1 GCA_030024065.1 Thermodesulfobacteriota bacterium | reverse complement strand
CACCCTGACCCTCCCCCCTCAAGGGGGAGGGGATATAGGGGAGGGGAAAACTTCAAAGAAGGAGGTGATGTCACGTCATCGAATGGTTGGAGGAAAGAAAGGAGATTTTCGTTTTTATCTATTTTTTTCGGGTCTGGAGACCCGATTCTACCCAGGTAGGGATAGGTCTCCTGACCTAACCTAACCTAACCTAACATTTTGCAGGAGGTGAACAATGAGAATTAAAAGCAAGCTTTTTTTAATTGTTTTGGCATCCCTCATCCTGGGGCTCACTGCTTCGTTGGTCTTTGCTCAGGAAGTCAAAGTCGGTGCCCTTCAGGATACCACAGGTGCAACTTCTGATGTGGGGAAAAATGAGGCAGCAGGGGTTCGTGAAGCATTCCAGTACTACAACGATATGGGTGGAATTAATGGAAAGAAGATCAGGTATTTCCAGTATGATTATGGGTACCGGGTCCCGGAGGCAATAACCACTTATAAACGTTTCCGTGATTTTGACAAGGTGGTGATGGTATTGGGCTGGGGAACAGGTGATACCGAAGCCCTTTCCCCTACAGTTAACGCGGACA
>JASEIE010000527.1:227-572 GCA_030024065.1 Thermodesulfobacteriota bacterium | reverse complement strand
TGATAATGAGGATGAGAGTGAGCAGAATAAAGGGGGCAAGAATATAGGAAAGAATCTTCCCCTCGATTGGAAGAGATCGAATATCGATCAGGAACATAACGACAAATAACCCAAAAAAACCAAGTAGAATGTACTCCGCTTTATCCCCTTTCCTGTTTCCCATCTTTGAAACTCCTTTTTAATCAAGTAGAAAATACTTCCTCTCCCCTTGCGCCTGCCTGCGCGAAGCCCCGCCTCCAGAAGCCTTGCGGAGGGCAGGCGCTTCGGCGAAGGCAGGGGAGAGGATTGAGGTGAGGGGAATATGAGTTCAATTGTTCACCCCTCTCCGAGCCAGAGGCTCTCTGA
>JASEIE010000527.1:0-217 GCA_030024065.1 Thermodesulfobacteriota bacterium | reverse complement strand
TGAGCCGGCGGCCATCCTTCCCCTCCCCCATCAAGGGGGAGGGGGCTTCGTCATATTTTCATCATTCGTGTATGATATATAAGTCATTAAAAATTAGTGAGACAACAAAACAACTCCCTTACCCATTATTTATTCCGCCAAGAGATGTTTCATCTTCATCAGTATCTGCTTATCCTTTCTCATCTGCTCAGCATAATCATCTCCTCTCTGCCCTTCG
>JASEIE010000526.1 GCA_030024065.1 Thermodesulfobacteriota bacterium | reverse complement strand
AGAAGCAGGGATTATAATTTAGTAGATATGGAAGCGATTAAAAGGGTTTATAGAGATGCTAAACCAGACATTGCGATTCATCTGGCAGCTAAGGTTGGTGGCATTGGGGCAAATATGGAAAACCCTGGCAAATTTTTCTATGACAACCTTATGATGGGTGTTCAGATGATGGAGGTGGGAAGGCAGAGCGAGATCGAAAAGTTTGTTGCCTTGGCTACCATCTGTTCATACCCAAAATATACTCCCGTACCGTTTAAAGAAGAAAATTTATGGGATGGCTATCCTGAAGAAACAAATGCCCCTTATGGTCTTGCTAAAAAGATGCTTCTAGTTCAATCACAGGCTTATCGCCAACAGTACGATTTTAACTCAATCTGTCTTTTCCCTATTAACCTTTATGGTCCAAGGGATAATTTCGATCCTGAATCCGCCCATGTTATCCCTGCATTAATCAAAAAATGTGTTGATGCACAAAGACCTATTCCCGATTCACAACTCACGACTCACGACTCACGAATAATTGTTTGGGGGACAGGCAAAGCAACAAGGGAGTTCCTTTACGTGGAAGATGCAGC
>JASEIE010000525.1 GCA_030024065.1 Thermodesulfobacteriota bacterium | reverse complement strand
GATTAAATGATCGTATGTGAAGAACGCCTATTATCTGATCTTTTGAGAACAGAGGGACCGACATCATCGATCGAAGCCCAGCCTGATAGGTGGTGAACAAGCCCGGAAAACGGTGTTGGAAGTCGTCCATATCCTCAAACTGTAGGAGAAGGCTTGATCGGGTGCGAAGGATTTCTTCGTTTGCTGATCCGGGCAAGGGAAGGACGTTTCCCTCTCTTGCATCCGGAACATCCACGCCAGTCACATAGGCTACAGTGGCTGTATTTATTTTCGGATCCAGGATATTGATAGCGATCCTGTCGAAGGGGATGAGTTTATTAACTTCTTCGCTAAATCGTTCGTACACCTCGTCGATATTCAGCGTCGAACTAATGATCCAGCCGATCTCCGCCATGATCGCATTCTCTTTCGCTAACTCCCTGGACGACTCCTCGCTCCTTCGTAACGCCTCCTCTGCCCGCTTGCGCTCGGTGAAAAGCTGTGCATTGGCAATGGCACCGGCAATCTGGACCCCGATACTCTCAGCAAGCCTTAAATCCTGATCGGTGTAAGCGCCCGGTTTGGTGGATCGCAAAG
>JASEIE010000524.1 GCA_030024065.1 Thermodesulfobacteriota bacterium | reverse complement strand
TAACGTTCTCAACAAAATAGACCAGATCAACCAGATCAACCAGATCAATAAGTTGTCTTTGCACCAACGTTGAGGCCATAAAAGGACCTCGTGGGGGACAATCCAGGGCCTCTCGCTGGACTTTGGAATCTGGATAAGGGAAGATAGGTGGTCCCGCATTGGCGGGACATACCGGATAATGATAACGCTGAGATTCAGAGTTCGTTATTGGCGAGAGATTCGTCGAAACCAAGATCAAAGAATCCTCTAAGGGATTCGAAGGGAGGAGTGTTTCCACAAATAGGTCTCATTTCTAACCCGTTGTTTTTAAAGATTTTATTTTTTCTTACTTTTTCTCTTGACAAAAACAATATAGGATGTCCCTGAAGTAGGTTCGTCCCCTGAAGCTTTAGGTGGTGCTTCGACAATTTCTTCCCTCCCCGTTTAAATGGTTAATCAAAACCCAACTTGTAAGAAGCCTATATCTGCCACGGCAATTTAATCCTTTGTGTGAGCATTTGACAACACAGAGAAGAGGAGATAAAATTTAATAAAACCCTTTTATTAAAGGAGTAAAAACATGCACAAAAAGATGAC
>JASEIE010000523.1 GCA_030024065.1 Thermodesulfobacteriota bacterium | reverse complement strand
GAGAGCTGGATCAAGTATTTCGATCTTTCCTGATTCCTCAAAACCAATCATTTTAGGGACATCCCCTGAATTATCAAAGATGGCAGCTCTCTCTGGGGCGAATGGTGACAAACCACCCGCAATGAAATCGGCGTTTACAAATTCCAGACATTCCACATATTGTGGAAGAAACTTACGAGCAAAGGTCGTCTTCCCGGCACCATTAGGACCCGCAATGATGTAAAGGTTTGGTCTTCGGTTTTTGTTCTTCAAATAATCTCCTCATTTAATGACCCGTCTTCCTTTAAACTTTCAGCTTTAAGCTGACTCCGAAACCCGCATTCCGAATTCCGCAATCCGCATTTGAATACGCCAACTTTTTATGAATGAAACCATCCTCTCCAGAGGTAAGGTTTCTTAAATAACTAAACTACGTCCCCGCCTGCCCCCCAAAGCATTTGGTCAGCACTTAGAAAAATTGGGAAGTGTCCCTCATTTCTTCCCTTTTAGTTGAGATTCTGACATTTGGGCTACAGAACCTATAAAAATGAGCGTTTTCTGCACACATGATGGTAGAAGAGCCCGTTTTTGTATCTG
>JASEIE010000522.1 GCA_030024065.1 Thermodesulfobacteriota bacterium | reverse complement strand
AGAAATATATTCTTCTCCTCTCGAAGTTAAAAATTTTACCGTGTAACTATTTTCATCTGCATTCATAACCATCATAGTGTCCCCTGAAGTAAAGATCCATTTGTCTCCGACGTTCCAAACTGGTGCTTCTATCTTATCTTGTGCATATACCATCGTAGCAAAATATAGAATCAAGCAACTTAAAATTAAAATCTTTTTCATCTCATGCACCCCCTTTTTGATTTAAGATATTCGATAAATGGGACGGTTCTGTTTTAATTCTTTTCTCTTGCCTGCAATGAACGGCTAACGGCTGGCGGGTGAGCGAAGTGCCCTTTAGGGGCATTTTGGCTTCAGCCGTTCACTCGCCTGTTGGCCGAAGTGACGCTTCGCTAAGCACCTACGGTTGTTAGAAATACCTTCGGTTGATTTTCGGCTGAAGCCTTGATTCACATTCTGTTCATCACTTCGTGCCGCTCAGCCGCCAGCCGTTGACCAAAATGCGTCCCGATCCTTCGGGACGAACGAAGCGGCATTTTGGCCAACTCGTTCCTAATTGCACCGAAGTGCAACTTTTCTCCTAAATTTGGTGGTGTAGT
>JASEIE010000521.1 GCA_030024065.1 Thermodesulfobacteriota bacterium | reverse complement strand
AACTGAAGAGGGAAGACGCATACTTCTGTCCGAAATTCCAGAACGGGTGCCCAGGACCTGGAGCGCATCTGAATATGTCGCCTTGGCGCGGAAAGCGCGAGATAAAACTGATGATCTGATCTGGAGGCAGGTGCCAAAAGAACTGTGCGAGTTAAGTAATATGGGATTCGACATCGGGTTAGGCCATTTAGACTAGGAAAGCCTTGTGGGGTCTTGACTATTGAGTTCCGACTGAAAAAGAGCATCGCCTAACAAGCGGCTGCACCGGATCGCCGATAAATCCGGCTCCCGGTGAGCCACGTCGTTCGGTGAGAGGAATAATATGCCGGAAGGAAACTCTTTAATCAATCTCGGTGATCTTTCGAGGCCAGCAACGGTTTTGATCGAGAAGATATCCGATGCCATTGGCGGATACTTCAGACCTTACCAGATCAAACGCGTCGCCAAAGCGGAAGGGGAAGCCGAAATCATAAAGGCCCAGGCGCAAATTGAGGTAACTGATCTTCAACGTCGAGCACTTGTTCGATTTGTCGCAGAAGAGGCCCGTAAACAAGATAACATAGAGAAAATCACTCAGAAAGCCC
>JASEIE010000520.1 GCA_030024065.1 Thermodesulfobacteriota bacterium | reverse complement strand
CAAGATTTGTCCCCCCATAGCGATCCCATGTTCTCACCATCTCTTCGGTCAGCGTGAACATTCTGGAAACGGGAAAATCCCCATCTCCCTCCGGTTGAACCAACCCTTTCCAGCCATCACGGATTCCAATCACCTCATGCTGAACCTTCCTCACCCGTTGAAGCCTGTCATCAAGCGCTGTCTTGACCACCCATTTGATCGCAGGATTCAACCCCGCACAGTCCCCTCCGCCTGTGAGCACACCTATTCTTTTCTTGTCCATCGTTTCCTCCTTACTCAGAAAATGGCCCGGTATCATCCTCCCCCTCGACGGGGGAGGATTGAGGTGGGGGTGGCCATGGCCCGTTCCCCCTCACCCCCACCCTCTCCCACCAGGGGAGAGGGAAATGAGTGCAGGTATTTTGGGGGCAATTAAATCCTCTTACAATAAGTAATCCGGTCGTTCCCCTCCCAATAATAATCGGAAATTCTCGCCACTTCCTTAAATCCTCTTTTCAGATAAAACCCCTGGGCTTTCTCATAGGAGGGGATGGAAGAGGTATCGGCAAGAATCATTCTCCCCTTCAATCCTCTCACCTCCTCCTC
>JASEIE010000051.1 GCA_030024065.1 Thermodesulfobacteriota bacterium | reverse complement strand
CTTGCGGGGAATATCACTGCCTACTGGAAAGGGTATAAAGAGTATTGGGAGAAGGGCAGGGCAGATATTCTTCCAAAGATGTTGGGATTTCAGGCAGAGGGAGCAGCGCCCATTGTGAGAGGGAAAGTGGTGGAGAAACCGGAGACAATTGCCACTGCTATCCGGATCGGCAATCCAGCAAGCTGGAGGCAGGCAGAGGCAGCCCGTGATGAATCGGGCGGTTTGATCGATATGGTTAGCGATGAGGAGATTCTTCAGGCCTATCAGATGTTGGCCAGTTTGGAGGGAATCTTCTGCGAACCTGCCTCAGCGGCCTCTCTGGCCGGGGTGATGAAACTGAATCGAACGGGGTTTTTCAAGAAGGATGATGTCGTCGTTTTAACGATCACCGGTCATGGATTGAAAGACCCTGACATTGCCATTCGAGTCTCACAGAAACCGGCCTCTCTTCCTCCTAAAAAAGAAGCGGTGTTGGAGTATTTGAATCTCTAAGCCGCCCTTTGCGGAGTAAACTTTTGATCTATCCCAACTTAAATCCGATTTATCTTTTTCCTAAATTGAGCGATTTTGTAGGGCCACCCTTAAGGGTTGCTTTTGTCCCCCCGGTTAAATCTGGATTTAAGCCTTGCCCTATATGATCACCTATTGAGTGCAGGTCAGGAGACCTGCACCCTACCCTTTGGGTTGTTTAATAAGAGGGTAGATTCGGGTCTCCTGACCCGAAACATCTTGCATTGGAAAAAGAATCGCTCAATTTAGGTTTTTGTAACTCAAGGCTTTAGCCTTGATGGGGAGGCTCTGACTTAAGTCGCTGTGTATACTTATTCATGAAAACCGCCTTCATCTATACCGATGCCTACCTCGACTACGATTACGGGCCCATGCATCCTCTTCGGGTCATCCGGCTCAAGTTGACCTTTGAATTGATAAAAGCCTATGGCCTTTTAGACCTTCCTTCTGTTCAAATCATTCCCACGGTGAAGGCGGATGAAGAGGATTTAGCCCTCTTCCACAGCAAGGAATATATAGAGATATTGAAACAGGGGAGTGATGGCCATTTGCGCGGAGATGCTTACGCTTATGGACTGGGACCGGGCGATAACCCCATCTTTCCAGGTCTTTTCAATTGGTCCCTCCTGACCACAGGCGCCACCCTCCAGGCAGTCGATTTTGTTGCGGGCGGAAAAGGAGAGATCGCCTTTAACATTGCAGGAGGACTTCACCATGCGATGAGATCAAGGGCATCCGGGTTCTGCTATACGAATGACCCGGTGATCGGGATATCGAAACTTCTGGGCCAGGGGATGAGAGTGGCTTATATCGATATAGATGCCCATCACGGTGATGGTGTCCAGAAGGCTTTCTATGACACCGATCAGATCCTCACCATCTCGCTTCACGAGACAGGATATTCCATCTTTCCGGGAACCGGTTTTGAATATGAGATTGGAGAAGGAGAAGGGGAGGGGTACTCTGTCAATCTTCCTTTTCCTCCCTATACGGATGATGAAGTCTATCTCTGGGCCTTTGAAGAGATTGTCCCTGAGCTTATTGCCCGGTTCAAACCCGATGTGGTTGTCACCCAGTTAGGAGTGGATACCTTTTTTGATGATCCGCTGACAAACCTTCACCTCTCCATGTTTGGTTTTGAGAAAGTCCTACGGAGGATGAAGACACTGGCTCCTAAATGGGTTGCCCTGGGGGGAGGAGGATATAATGTTTCGAATGTCGCCCGGGCCTGGGCCCTGGCGTGGGCAGTGATGAACGGGGTGGAACTGAATGAGGACCTCCCTGAGGCGTATATAAGAATAGCTACTGAATTCGGAATCCATGATAAAAAATTGAGAGATGATAGAAGCCCTCTTTTTCATAGTGAGAAAAAGGAGATCCAAGCGGAAGTAGAACGGGTGGTCAACTACATCAAGAGCATAGTATTCCCAAAGGTAGGGGCCTGATTCTTCCTCTCCTTGTTCCCCCAGTTTTTCTTGGACCCAGTCCGAATTCTTATTGACAACTCCACTGGAATTTAATAGTTTTGTATGAAAAGTGAGACGCCCCTTTTAACAATCTTTCTTCCCGCGGTAGGCAGGGAATGTACAAAGATTAAGACCATTGAGGGACGAAAATGGCATCCTGTAGAAAAACATTGGAGTTTTCCATATTGAAAGTCAGCGCGCTAAAGGAACAGAAACCGCTCTCAATTGAATTGAAAAGACATGTCGCCTAACACAGGCCAAAAGAGTAACATCCAAATGCTACGCACTTCTTTTGGCCTTAGCCGTTATATGAAATTGCGCCCTAAAAAACGGATTGCTAATAGTGGTAACCAAAATATTGAAATTATGATAAAATAGTTTAAGATACTCTACTAAGGACGAAGGAGGTGCAAACAATGGAAACTTTGAAACAAGAGGCGATGAGGGTTATTTCAAAACTACCTGATAATGCAAACATTGACGATATTATGTATGAGCTTTATGTGATTGATAAAGTCAATAAAGGCAGGGAAGCAGCAGAACGTGGTGAAAAAATTTCTACAGAAGACCTAAAAAGAGAAATGCAAACGTGGTAGAGTGGACCGATCCAGCCAAGCAAGATTTAAAATTAATCCACAATTACATAGCGAGGGATTCCAAGTACTACGCTCAAAAAGTGGTTTTTGAAATCGTTGATAAATCCGAAAAGTTAAATATCCTTCCTGAAATTGGTAGAATCGTTCCAGAAATAGGTGACCCTAAAATTCGAGAGTTAATAATATATTCCTACCGTCTTATTTATGAAATATTTCCTGACAAGATTGAGATACTTGCATTAATTCATGGTAAAAGAGATTTTTCAAAAATAAACTTGGAAAATTTAAGAAAACAAGAAGGGTAGTCATTGAAAAACCATCCATGGCTTTTTTAGAAAAACAGGAGGCACAACTCCACATAACAGACGGTTGAACAGCTGAAGCCAAAATGCCCATAAAGGGCACTTCGCTCACCCGCAGCCGTTAGCCGAAATCAGCCCTACGGAGAACTGTCCCTTTAAATTTGGCATACCTTTTGCTTCCATTTTTCGATTTTCATTTGACATTTGTAACTTTTTGGTTTATTTAGGTTTTGGGACGATTAAGAAATGGCGAAAGGCATGAAATATGTGGTCATTATCGGGGACGGGATGGCCGACTACCCCGTTGAGAGCATCAAAGGGAAAACCCCTCTGATGGCGGCCAGAACACCCCATATGGACTGGCTGGCAAGGCATGGGGAAATGGGTCTGGTCAGGACAGTCCCTGATGGTTTCAATCCGGGAAGTGAAATTGCGAACCTCTCCATTTTTGGCTATGATCCTCTCCTATACTATACAGGAAGGGGTCCTTTGGAGGCAGTCAGTCTGGGCGTCAAACTGAAAGGGGACGATTTAGCCTTCCGGTGTAACCTCGTTACTCTCCAGACTCAAGGATCAAAGGTCATCATGGATGATTTCTCTGCCGGACATATCACCGATAGTGAGGCGAGAGAGATCATCTCCGATCTGAATAGAGGGATGGGGACGGAGGAGATTCAATTCCACTTTGGATTGAGTTACCGTCATCTGATGGTGATGGGAAACGGGGCTTCGAAATTTTCAAAACTCGAGCGACTCGAACTCACTCCCCCTCACGATATCATCGGTCAGGAGATCTCTCCTTTTCTTCCTGAAGGCAGGGGACCTGAAGATCAGATTCTCACCCTGATGGCTGAGTCTCAGGGGCTTCTCAAAGATCATCCTGTCAATCTCAGACGCAGAGCAAAGGGGCTTCCGCCTGCCAACTCCATCTGGCTATGGGGGCAGGGCAGATCTCCCCAGATGGTCTCCCTGAAAGAACGATTCGTTATGGATGGCTATGTGATTTCAGCCGTCCACCTTATCAGAGGGATAGGAATCCTTGCCGGATTGGAGGTTCTCAACGTTCCCGGCATCACAGGATACTTCGACACCAACTATGAGGGAAAGGGCCAGTATGCGCTGAAAGGCCTTGAAGAGAGGGATTTTGTATATGTCCATGTGGAGGCTCCTGACGAGGCCGGACACATGGGAGACCTCCAGCTCAAGATCGAAGCCATTGAGGCCTTTGACGAGAAGGTGGTGGGCACCATTTTGAGGGGGTTGAGGAAATTCGAGAACTTCAGGATCATGGTCCTGCCCGACCATCCCACTCCCCTTGCCATCAAAACCCATACGGCTGATCCTGTTCCTTTTGTGATCTATTCGAGCGAAGATCAGGGTAAGAAGGAAAGTGCAGGGACCTTTGATGAAACCTCTGCGAAACAGAGTGGCATCTTCATCGAAAAGGGATTTGAACTGATCGAAAGATTTTTGACCTCTTGAAGTCCCTGGCGGAAGGGGAATGGAGGAAGAGATTGGCGAATGCGAGGATAAAATATATCTTTATCACAGGGGGAGTGGTCTCCTCTTTAGGGAAGGGACTGGCGTCCTCCTCTATCGGCGCTCTCCTTGAATTGAGAGGATTGAAGGTGTCCTTTGTCAAATTCGATCCCTACATCAATGTCGATCCGGGAACGATGAATCCCTTTCAACATGGGGAGGTCTATGTGACCGATGACGGGGCAGAAGCCGATCTCGATCTCGGACACTACGAACGCTACACCAATGTCAAGACATCGAAGAAGAATAACTTCACCACAGGGCAGATCTACGATTCCGTCATTTCCAAAGAGAGAAGGGGAGACTATCTGGGAGGTACCGTTCAGGTGATCCCCCATATCACAGAAGAAATCAAGTCGAAGATATTCGACCTTGCTCAGGATATGGATATCGTGATCATTGAAGTGGGTGGAACAGTGGGGGATATCGAGAGCCTTCCTTTCCTGGAGGCGATCCGTCAGATTCGAGGGGATGTGGGCAGGGAAAATACACTCTACATTCACCTCACCCTTGTGCCTTACATCGAAACGGCCGGAGAGCTGAAAACGAAACCGACACAGCACAGCGTCAAGGAGCTTCGCGAGATCGGCATTCAACCCGACATTCTCCTCTGTCGAACGGACCGGCTCCTCTCTCCCGAGATCAAGTCGAAGATCGCCCTCTTCTGCAATGTGGATAAGGATGCGGTCATCACCGCAAGGAATGTGGACACCGTCTATGAAGTGCCTGTTGTCTTTCATCAGGAAGGGCTCGATGAGAAGATCGTTGAGAAACTGAACATCTGGACAGGCCGGCCCAATCTCACGGGCTGGGAGCGGATCGTCAAAAGGATCAAGAACCCCCGTTTCGAAACGACCATTGCCGTTGTCGGAAAATATGTCGGTCTGATCGAGTCTTATAAGAGCTTAAACGAGGCATTGATCCATGGCGGCATTGCCAATGATGCGAGAGTGAATGTGAGATATGTCGATTCGGAACAGGTGGATAAGGAGGGGCCGGATCATTTACTTCAGGGAGCAGACGGCGTCCTTGTGCCAGGAGGATTCGGAATAAGAGGAATCGAAGGGAAGATCAAGGCGATTCAATTCGCCAGAGAGAAGGAAGTTCCTTTCTTCGGGATCTGTCTTGGGATGCAGTGTGCCGTCATCGAGGTGGCAAGGCACGGTGCGGGTTTGAAAGGGGCCAACAGCGCGGAGTTCGATTCCCTTACCCCTCATCCGGTCATCTACCTGCTGGAAGAGTGGCTGGACCGGAATCAAATGGTACAGAGGAGAGGTTCGGATACTCCAAAGGGCGGGACGATGAGACTGGGAGCTTATCCCTGTCGGCTTGAAGAGGGAAGCCTTGCCCTGGAGGCCTACAATAAGAGATTGATTTCTGAAAGGCACCGGCACCGTTACGAATTTAATAACAACTATCTGGAGATATTGGGGAAGGCGGGACTGGTTTTCAGCGGCACTTCTCCGGACAAGGGGCTGGTGGAAATCGTTGAATTGAAAGGCCACCCCTGGTTTTTAGGATGCCAGTTCCATCCCGAGTTCAAATCGAAACCCATGGACCCCCATCCCCTTTTTAAAGAGTTCATCAAAGCCTCCCTGAGAAGAGGCACAAGGTTAAAGGTGAAAGGTAAAAGGAAGAGAAAGGCATAGGGCGAGAGACGAAAGACGATAGACGATAGACGAGGGACGAGAGACGAGAGAAGAGAGGAGATTACAAGAGGTGGATATAAATGTGATCGAAGAAGCAAAACGGGTATTGAGAATAGAGGCCCAATCGATCCTCGATCTGGTGGAAAGGATCGATGAGAATTTTTCTCAGGCCGTGGAGATACTCTATCATTGTAAGGGAAGGGTCGTCCTCATGGGGATGGGGAAGTCCGGACTGGTGGGAAGAAAGATCGCTTCCACCTTTGCCAGCACCGGGACTCCGGCGTTCTTCCTCCATCCCGCAGAAGGTGCGAACGGGGATTTCGGGATGCTAACCAAAGGGGATGTGGTCATTGCCATCTCCAACAGCGGAGAGACAAGGGAGCTTCTGGAGGTTCTCCCTCTCATTAAACGATATGGAAATCGATTGATCGCCCTCACCGGAAATACGAGATCCACCCTGGCGAGAGCCGGAGATATCTGCCTGAATATTCAGGTCAGGGAGGAGGCCTGTCCACTGGGTCTGGCGCCGACAGCGAGCACCACGGCGACCATTGCCATAGGAGATGCCTTGGCCGTAGCGCTGATGGTGAAAAGAGGATTCAAAGAGGAAGACTTTGCCATTCTCCACCCAGGGGGGACTCTGGGAAAGAGCCTTCTTCTCAAAGTGGAGGATTTAATGCATTCCGGAGAGGCCTTTCCAAAGGTATTTGAGAAGACATTGATGAAGGATGCGATTTTTGAGATCACTTCGAAACGGTTGGGCGTGACCGGCGTCTGCAACGAAGAGGGAAATCTGGTCGGGGTGATCACGGATGGAGATTTAAGGCGGGCCCTTGAGAAGTTTAATGATCTCTTCCAACGGACTGCCTCAGAGGCGATGACCAAAAACCCCAAGTGGATTGAGAAAGATGCACTGGCTGCCAAAGCGGTGCAAAGGATGGAAGAATTTTCGATCACCTCCCTTTTCGTATTCAACAGTGGAGGAGATAAAATGCCGGTGGGAATCATTCACCTTCATGATCTCTTGAAAGCAGGAGTGGTATGAACCAATGGGGGAATGGAATGTTGGAACAGTGGAATGATGATCAAAATATAACTTCTGTAAAACGGCCTAAACATAAACCCAATATTCCAATATTCCATTATTCCAATATTCCAGTTTCGTTATGAAAAAAGCGAAGATCGCCATATTGTTTTCGATCGTGCTGATCGGGGGAATCATCCTGGTCAGTCTCTGGGTAAACCTTCAGGAGAGAAAGAAGGCTCTGGAGAAGGAAGAAAATGTCCCCAAGATTTTAACAGAAGGTTCGGATCAACGCCTGGAGAGGATTCGTCTGGTAGAGGAGAAACACGGCAAAAAGACGTGGGAGCTGGAGGCGAAAGCCATCTCCCGGTATCAGGATCAGAATATCATGATGTTAGAAGATGTGAAGGTCACTTATTATTCAAAGGACGGGCGCTCCTTCATTATCACCGGAAATCAGGGAAAGGTCTATCAGGATTCGAAAGATATGGAGCTAATCGGCAATGTCCTCTGCACCTCCAGCGATGGGTACCGGTTTAAAACGCATTCCATATCCTATCAGCATTCCAGCAAGAAGGTGACCAGCTCCGATAAGGTTGAACTCGAAGGAGAACAACTCCGTCTGATCGGCAAAGGGATGTTAGTGGATATGGAATCGAAGACCTTTAAAGTCCTTAGTGAAGTGAAGACCCAATGGAAAGGGGGAAGGAAGGGATGACACAGGGCAAAGGAATTGGCTTTCTTCTTGTTTTTTTCTTTTTCATCCTCTTTCAGATATCCGGAGAGGCCCAGGTAAAGAAAGGGGCCGAAAAAGGCGAGGGGAAAGGGCTCAAGACAGACAAAGGATTTGGGTTTGCCGCCAGCCATGCACCCATTGATATCCTCTCCGACACCGTCGAGGGAAACCAGAAACAGAACACCATCACGTTCAAAGGGAATGTGGTGGCCAAACAGGAGGATACCACGCTCTATACCAACACCATGATCATCTATTACGACCCGAATACGAAGAAGTTAAAAGAGATCATGGCGATCGGAAATGTGAAGGTCGTACAGTTGGAACGAAGGGCAACAGGGCAAAAGGCCACCTTTTATCAGGATGAGAATAAAGTGGTCTTAGAAGGAGATGCCGTGGTTCGTGAAGCGGATAATGTGATCAGGGGAGAACGAGTGACTTTCTATGTCGATGAAGAGAGGAGCTTTGTGGAAGGGGGAAAAGGAAGTCGGGTCACCACCACCATCGTCCCATCCTCGAAAGAAGAGAGGAAGAAATAGCAAATGGCTGATAGCTTATAGCGAATAGCTAATACTTTAACTATAAGCCATCTGCTATAGGCTATAAGCCAAATTGGAAGAGCGATGTCCCATCTTATATGTGAGAAATTAACAAAATCGTTTCATCGCCGGAAGGTCGTGGACCACGTCAGCATTGAGATTGATGGAGGCGATGTGGTGGGATTGCTGGGGCCCAATGGTGCAGGAAAGACCACCATCTTCTATATGATCGTTGGACTGCTCCAGCCCAACGGAGGCCATATCACTCTCAACGGGGAGGAGATCACTTTCCTTCCCACGTATTTACGGGCGAGAAAGGGAATAAGTTATCTTCCTCAGGAGCCATCGGTCTTCAGAAAATTGACTGTGGAAGAGAACCTGATGGCGATCCTGGAGACGTTGCCCCTGTCCAGAGAGGAGAAAAAGAACAGGCTGGAAGAACTTTTGAATGAGCTGGCTCTCTCTTCACTTCGGAAGCAGAAGGCCTACAGTCTTTCCGGTGGGGAGCGCAGGAGGGTGGAAATTACACGGGCCATGGTTTTATCCCCCTCTTTCATCCTTCTCGATGAACCCTTTGCAGGGATTGATCCCATTGCTGTATTAGATATTCAGAGCATCGTCCGTCAATTGAAATCGAAGGGCATTGGAATTATAATTACGGATCATAACGTTCAGGAAACATTGGGAGTATGCGATCGGGGCTATATTCTGAACGAGGGGCACATTTTAGAATCGGGAACTCCGGAAGAGATTGCCCTGAGCCACAAAGCGAGAAAGATTTACCTGGGAGATGGATTCAAGTTAGACAGGAAACACGGGGACAAGAAGGCCGGAGAACAAGAAATCAGCAGAAGGGATTCTTTGGAATAAGATGGTTTTAGAGCTTAAGCAGTCGCCCAAACTTGTTCAACAGCTGGTGATCACCCCGCAGCTCCAGCAGGCGATCCGGCTTCTCCAGTTGACGCGGCTGGAGCTGGTGGATCTGATCAGCGAGGAGATGAAAGAGAATCCACTCATCGAAGAAGATGAAGAAGGGAAAGAGCCTTCCGATGGTGAAGGACCTGCAATCCAGGAGGCGGCAGAAAAACCCGCTCTGAATACGGAGCATACGATCGAGGTAAAAGGAGAGGGTGAGGGATCGGACGAATTTGATTGGGAAAACTATCTCGATAATTACAACCTCACCCCCCTCCCGACGCCCAGGGATCAGGACGGGGAGGACAGGCCTTCCTTTGAAAATTTTCTAACCAAAAGCACAACCCTATTCGACCATCTCTACGGGCAACTTCATCTCTCCGATTTAACAAAGGAAGAGAGGAAGGTAGGAACATGGATCATCGGAAATCTCGATGAGGATGGATATCTGAAGATCTCCCTGGAGGAGATCGGTACAGAAGTCAATCTTCCTCTGGAGGTGGTGGAGAGAGTTCTTCGAGCGATACAACAGTTCGATCCAGTTGGGGTGGCAGCAAGGGATTTGAAGGAATGCCTTCTCATCCAGCTCGAACAGATGTCCAACCCGGATCCCGTTGCGGAAAAGATTATCCTGGAACATCTCCCTCTGTTGAAGAATCGAAACTATCCCGCCATTGCCAGACGTTTGGGAACCTCCCTCGACAGGGTGAATCGGGCGGCCCATATCATCTCAGGATTGGAGCCCAAGCCCGGCAGGGCCTATGGAGGGGAAGTGACCCAGGGGATCATTCCCGATGTTTACGTCTACAAGGTCGAAGGGGAATATGTCATCTCTCTCAATGATGAGGGGATCCCGAGACTGAAGGTCAATCCCTATTACCGCCGTATCCTCACCGAAGGCCGTCATGCTTTTCAGGAAGACCGGAAATATATTCAGGAGAAAATGCGGTCTGCCCTCTGGTTGATCCGGAGCATTGATCAACGCCAGAGAACAATTTACAAGGTGGCGATGAGCATCGTTAAATTTCAAAGAGGCTTTCTGGATCAGGGAATCCATTTCCTCAAGCCCCTCGTCCTCCGGGATGTGGCAGAGGATATTCAGATGCATGAGTCCACCATCAGCCGGGTGACCAATAATAAATATATACATACCCCTCAGGGGATTTACGAATTAAAATTCTTCTTCAATGCGGGCATTTCCTCGATCCAGGGAGAGGATATAGCCTCTCAAAGCATCAAGAGTCTTTTGCGGGAGATCATTGCCAAGGAAGACCCGAGGAAGCCATACAGTGACGAGAAACTCGTCCAGATTCTGAAGGAGAAGAACGTCAATATTGCCCGCAGAACCATTTCAAAATATCGAGAGATGATGAAGATCCTTTCTTCCAGCGAGCGGAGGAAAGTGGTCTGAAACTTTACAATGATCAATGGTCAATGATCAATAGACAATTACCATTTTAAGGAGAGAGCCGATGCAAGTGTCCGTGACATTCCGGCATATGGAAACCGAAGAGGGAGTAAAGGATTATGTGAAAGAAAAAGTGGAGAGGCTACAGAAATACATAGAGAATCCAAGGGAGGTTCATGTCGTTCTCTCGGTGGAAAAATTTCGCCATTCTGCAGAACTTACCATCACCGGAGATGGCGTTCCCCTCAATAGCGAGGGAAGAAACAGGGACCTCTATACGGCCATCGATCAGATGGTGGAGAAAATGGACCGTCAGATCCGGGCGCGAAAGGGGAAGGGGGAGCGGAAAAGGGTAAATCCCACTCCTTTGCAGATCTCCTCTCCTCAGGAAGGAATATCCATCCAGGAGGATGGGGAGGCAGAGATTTCTTCTCCCATCGAGAGAAGACGTGTCCCTGCCAAACCGATGTCTCTCGAGGAGGCCATTGCCCAGTTACAACTCTCGAAAGAGGACTTTCTTTTCTTTATCCATTCCGATTCGGGTCAGATGAATGTCCTCCGTCGAAGAGATAGGGGTTATGAATGGATGGAGCCTTCTTACGAATAGGGAAAGGGGCCAAGAGGAAGGCATGAAGATTTTAGACAACCTGAAAGAGGAGTGGATAAACCTCGATCTCAAGGGAACAGATAAAGAATCCATTCTAAAGGAGTTGTGCGAAGTTCTGGTGAAACCTTGCGGGGCGGCATCCTCCGAAGAGTTAGTTCAGATTCTTCTCGGGAGGGAGAAATTGGGATCCACAGGAATCGGGGAGGGAATCGGGATTCCACACGGTCGTTTAAAGAGGTTGAAACAATTCTTCATCTCCTTTGGCCGTTCACTCAAAGGTATGGATTTTGATTCCGTTGACCATAAACCTTGCCAGCTCTTCTTTTTGGTGATGGCTCCCGAGAATTCGGCGGTGGAGAATCTCAACCTCCTGGGTCGTATTGCCAGACTGATGAAAGATCCCTCCTTCAAGAAAAGGTTGATGGAGGCCAAGACCCAGAGAGAACTTTTTCATGTCATCTCTGATGAGGACGAGAGATATTAATTGATGAGCAGCTTTTTGGTTCAGGAGTTGGAACAGGACAGAAAGCACCATCTTGGCCTGACCCTGGTAGCCGGACGGAAGGGGTTGAAGAAGAGGATCACCCACCCTCAGGTTCAAAAAATGGGACTGGCTTTGACGGGTTTCACTCGATTCACTAATCCCGAACGGATTCAGGTCCTGGGAAATACCGAAGCAGCATACTTCAAAACCCTTGATCCCGAACACCAGGAAAAGGTGGTTCATCAGGTTTGCAAACTGGATTTGTCCTGTATGGTTGTCACCCGCAATCTGGAAATTCCCGAACTTTTCATTCGGGAAGCTGATGAGAAGGGGATCCCGCTCTTTCGAACCAGCCTCAGCTCCACTGAATTCATCGATCAGATCAATAAATTCCTGGAGGAAAGGTTAGCTGCCACGCACAGCCTCCATGGTGTGCTCATGGATGTTTTTGGAGTCGGGGTGCTCATTCTGGGAAAGAGCGGGATCGGAAAGAGTGAATGCGCCCTGGATCTCATTCTCAGGGGACATCGGCTGGTGGCGGATGATATGGTCTATATTCAGAAACATATCCCCTCCGTCTTAATCGGCAGCGGTTTTGAGGTCATCCAGCATCATATGGAGATCCGGGGGCTTGGAATCATCAATATCCGGAGCCTTTTCGGCGTCGAGGCGATTCGAGAACGAAAAAAGATCGAGCTGGTCATGGAACTGGTGGAATGGGATACCCAGCAGGAGTATGATCGCCTGGGATTTGAGGAGAAGAAATACACGGTCCTGGGTGTGGAACTTCCGATGTTGAGGATCCCTGTTACGCCCGCCCGGAATTTGACAACCATTATCGAAGTGGCTGCCCGGAATCACCTTTTAAAGGTGATGGGGTACGATTCGGCCCTCGAGTTTGAGAAGAACCTGCTTCGAAAGATGGAAGAGAGGGGGGAAAGTAAACTTGAAGTCGAGGGCGAGGTGGAGTGAAGAATCTCCGGGTCATTCTCATCAGCGGTCTTTCCGGGTCAGGGAAAACAACGGCTATTAAAGCTTTGGAGGATATTGGTTTCTTTTGCGTGGACAACCTTCCCATCCTTCTTCTTCCAAAATTCCTCGAACTCTGCGAACAATCGGGAGGCAAGATCCCCAGGGTAGCGATCGTTCAGGATATCCGTGGAGCAATCTCTTATCCTGCCCCCCCTGTCTACCCGGCAGGCAGGCAACAGGAGGGAGAAGAGTATTTTGATGATTCGAGGAGGATCATTCAAGCTCTTCAAAGGGAGGGTTACCCCATTACCATTCTCTTTTTAGATTCCTCCGATCCCATTCTGATGAGGCGTTTTAGCGAAACGCGTCGTCAGCATCCCCTGGCATTCGGAGGCTCTGTCCTGGAAGGGATTCGACTGGAGAGAGAACGGCTTCACGGGATCCGGGATATGGCCAATCAGGTGATCGATACCTCCTGGTTCAATGTCCATCAACTGAAAGAGAAGATCCAAGAGGTTGCCCAGGAGGGGTTGGATGGAGGGCAGATGACAATGACCTTCCTCTCCTTCGGATACAGCTTTGGGCTTCCCTACGAAGCCGATCTCCTGTTGGATGTCCGTTTTTTACCCAACCCTTATTTCGTGGAGGAGCTGAAACGATTGAGCGGAAGTGATCCCAGAGTGGCGGAATATATATTGCAATGGGAGGAGACGAAGGAATTTCTTGAGCGGGCTCAGGAATTCATACGGTTTCTCCTCCCTTTCTATCTCCGGGAGAGGAGAACGCATTTAACCATTGCCGTGGGATGCACAGGCGGAAGGCATCGATCCATTGTCGTCGTCAACCGGTTAGCGGAGATATTACAGGATGATTTGGCGAAAAAGGGCGTGTTTCTCGCTGTGCGACACCGCGATGCAGAGAGAGGGTGAGAGAGATGGTGGGAGTGATTGTGGTTACACATTGCCGTTTGGGAGAGGAATTGATCGCTGCCGCAGAACTGGTGGTGGGAGAGGAATTAAAGCAGTTTCATCCTGTCTCGATCGATCCCAGGGAGGGATCGGACGAAATACGGGAGAAGATCATCACCGCCATCCGAAAGGTAGACGGAGGACAGGGGGTATTGATCCTGACGGATATGTATGGAGGGACCCCATCCAATATCAGTCTCTCCTTTCTGGAGGATAAGAAGATCGAGGTGATCACCGGGGTCAATCTCCCCATGTTGCTGAAATTGGCCACCTATCAGAATGACATGGATCTCGAAGCGCTGGCCGCCTACATCACCGATTACGGTCAGAGGAATATCAATTTGGCCAGCGAGGTGCTCAAAAAACGGGTGGAGAAAAAGAAGAGTTGAGAAGTCAGAATTCAGAAGTCAGGAGTCAGATGGCAAAGGAAGGAGATGGAGATCCAAACCTTTACGATACGAAACCGGCTGGGACTTCACGCACGGGCTGCGGCTCTTCTGGTCAAGACAGCGAATCGATTTGTTTCGGATGTGATGATCGAGAAGGACAGCCTGGAGGTCAATGGGAAATCGATCATGGGCATCCTGATGCTGGCCGCGGCAAAGGGTTCAAAGATCACGCTGAAAGTGGACGGGAAGGATGCCACCCAGGCGATTCAAATTTTGGGCAAATTGATTGAGAATAAATTTGGAGAGGATTGAGGATGGCCGTTGAGCAGCAGATCAACAAGTTCATCCATGGCATCGGGGCCTCCTCTGGGATCGTCATCGGAAAGGCCTTTCTGGTTGAACGGTTTAAAGTCCGTCTTCCACAGAAACGGATAGACCCGATGCATGTGGATGAGGAAGTGGAGCGGTTCCATCGCGCCCTTGACGAATCCCGAAATCAATTGAGAGAGATCAAAGAAAAGATACTGGATCCGGAGGTGCGGCAACACGCTTT
>JASEIE010000519.1 GCA_030024065.1 Thermodesulfobacteriota bacterium | reverse complement strand
AAGGTAACGCCGCCGTTCCTCTGCGAAAGCCTCATTCTGATGACGGGAGATTACAGCAGGAAGTTTGAATAGCTTCTCGAACATGGTTGGACCTCCTTGTTTTTGAATAATCCAACCATGTTGTAGCAGAATTTGTCATATTGTGGCAGGCAAGCAATTAGGCAGGATAATCGACTTTACTTATGTGATGTACAAAAAGGAAAAAGTGCCGAAAATAAAGGGCTTTTTTTCTTTAGGTCACATAACTGCGGACGTCACATAATGGATCTTATGTGCTATAGCACATAAGATCCAATTGGCCGCCCTATAACAGGTTCCATTGAACCTTGAGGTGTCCACAAAGGTCTCAAAGAAGACAACTGGATGCCCGTAAAGGTCCTCCCAGTCCTTTGGGACAGTTCGGCTTGCAAGACCAAGCAGATATGAGGCCAGATACTTAACCCTCACCCAGGGCAGGATTAAGAATCTTGTATTGTTGACAATCAAAGAGAGGTTTTGCTTACGGGTCTCTTTTGACCAGCCGATGAAACGGTCTCGACAACCTATATGCCAGGGTGCTGAAGACCACACCAGGCAGGCCAGGGG
>JASEIE010000518.1 GCA_030024065.1 Thermodesulfobacteriota bacterium | reverse complement strand
GGGCTTCGTAACCGTAACCTTAAATTTACCCACAGACTATTTTCATTGTTCGTGAGTGGCCTAACGGCCATGGGCGATTACTTAGCAGGTTTTGGACTATTGACGGCTTGGGTCAACCGGGAGATCTTTCTTGCGGAGGTGTTTTTGTGAAAGATGCCCTTTGAACATCCTTTCTGAATGAGTGGGATGGTCTTTAACAGGGCTTTCCTGGCACCTTCAATATCTTTTTCTTCGATCGCTTCCCGGACTTTCTTGACCGAACTCTTTACCGTCGATTCAAAATGGAGGTTTCGAACCCTCCTTTTCTCATTCTGTTTTGCCCTTTTAATTGCTGATGGATGGATGGCCAAAATTCTGTCTCCTTTCTTTTAGCTTGTTGATTTTTTTAACATTTTAGGGTAGCGTGTGTCAAGTGCAGGTGACGAATTTCACGAATGATAACGAATTTAACGAATTAGGGTTTATTAGGGAAATTCTCTGTAACTTGATTTGTTCGCATGATGTCTGAGAATCATAAAATTGCAAAAGCGGCTTCCACCATAGGGATAGGGACTCTCCTCAGCCGTATCCTGGGATTTTTTAGAGATAT
>JASEIE010000517.1 GCA_030024065.1 Thermodesulfobacteriota bacterium | reverse complement strand
CGCCACCCAGGTTGACCCATTTTAACTTCGATAAAAACCCGCCGAATTTGTTTTCAATAACAGCCAGCACTTTTTCCAGGGCAAAGGAATCCGCCTCAAATAATGTGTGGAATTGAAAACCTTCAACTCCCCAGGGGAGGTCATTGCCAAGTTGCTCAGCCGTTATGCCAAATCGTGATCCGGGTCTGCAGGGGTTATAGATGTCATAGGACGTGTCTGAAAATTCAGGATTTACACGCAGGCCAATCGAAACGCCTTTTTGATTGGCCATCCGAATAAACTTTTTCAATTGGTTGATGGAATTAAATGAAATATGACTACTGTATTTTAAGATACCTTCGATGAACTTCTCTTCATAAGCAGGCGAATAGGTATGCGCTTTTACTCCGAGTTCCTCAAAGGCTAATCGCGCTTCATTCATTGAACTTGCTGAAGCGCGAAAACCGTATTCTTTAAAGATCGGAAATACTCCCCAATTTGAGAAAGCTTTAAATGAAATGAGTATGTCAGAGCCGGAAGCCTCTTCGACGTGTTTTATCAATGCGAGGTTATTTCGCAATAAAAACTCATCAATCACGTAACACGGCGTTGGAAT
>JASEIE010000516.1 GCA_030024065.1 Thermodesulfobacteriota bacterium | reverse complement strand
AAGAGGTACAATCACGGTCTCGAGATTGGCCAGCCTCTTCCCAAGCTGGCCGCACTCTCCTGCCGTCACTCCTCGATCCGAGAAAAGATCCTTGTACTTCGGAGGAAAAGGTCTTCCGTACCCCCCTTGGTGATGAAGGTGTCTTTCATAGGGAGCGATGTAGCGAGCTCGATAGCTGTCCCCTCTTCCTGCAATGGGGGGAGCGGCCAGGATGTCAAAACTCACATAGAGCAAAGCCTCGCAGGTGCTCGCCGCCACAGCATCGTATGCATCTCCGTAATAGCTCTTGACCAGCCTCCGCACCTCCTGATCCAGGGTTGCATTGCTGATAGCCTTCCTTGATCCTGCCTCGATGGCCTGAGAAATTTCTTTCCGAAGCAGTCCATGATTTTCAGAGACGGTACCCGTCAGTCCTATTTGCCCCAATAATTCCTCGGGCATGCCAATCTGTTTGGGAATCTTCTTTGCTTCGGCGTACAATTCCCCCCTCTTATCGGAGAGGTGTTTATACATCTCGAATTTGAACTTCCATTTAGCCATCTCTTTTCCCCCTTTCTTTACCTGATTTAAAAACATCAAACTATCAAAAAAAACACTT
>JASEIE010000515.1 GCA_030024065.1 Thermodesulfobacteriota bacterium | reverse complement strand
GGATTCTCCATCTCTTTATTCAACTAAGCTGAACACTATTATTCTTCCCCATGAAGCCACGCATTAAGAGATAAAGATTCACACCAAATAATTTAATATTTAGAGATTCTTTGATTTTGAATAACCTTATGGTATGATTTCAATTATGAAAGAGAGAGAACCCGACAAATTTTTCCGTGTCATTCTCAATAGCATTGCGGATGGGGTTTTCACGACAGATAGCGAAGGGAAGATCACCTTTTTGAATAAGGGGGCTGAAGAAATTACTGGATTTTCCAGCAAAGAGGCTTTAGGCCGCTATTGCTTCGACATCTTCAGGGCAGACATCTGCCAAACCAGATGTGCCTTAAAGGAGACTTTGAAGACAAAGAGGGAGATAACAAACCGTCCTGTCACCATCCTCAATAAGGCGGGCAAGAAAGTTCCCATCAACATCAGCACAGCCGTATTAAGGAATGAAAAAGGCCAGATCATTGGTGGGGTTGAAACCTTCAGGGATCTTTCCACTATTGAGGAGCTTAAAAAAGAACTCTCCCAAAGGTATACATTGGGCGATATTATCAGTAAGAATCACCTGATCCATGAGATCTTCAATATCCT
>JASEIE010000514.1 GCA_030024065.1 Thermodesulfobacteriota bacterium | reverse complement strand
CGGTCGAACCGTCGGCGCCGGCGTTGTCAGTGAAATAATTATCGCATAGCATTCATATATAAAGAGACAGGCGATCATGATTGGAAATACAAAGATCAGAATCAGGCTCAGGGCTTATGACCATAAATTGCTGGATCAGTCCGCCAAAGATATCGTGGACACGGCCCGCAAAACCGGTGCGAAGATTGTGGGACCGATTCCCTTGCCGACCCAGATCAACAAATACTGCGTTCTCCGCTCGCCGCACGTGGATAAGAAATCCAGGGAGCAGTTTGAAGTCAGGACGCACAAGCGCATGCTCGATATTCAGGAACCCACGCAGCAGACCGTGGATGCGCTGATGAAGCTCGATCTTTCACCCGGTGTTGATGTGGATATCAAACTGTAGTTTTTTTTGGATTGGTGGCGCACATGATTAAAGGATTATTGGGTAAAAAACTTGGAATGACATCGGTTTTTGTAAACGATGGCCGGTCGATTCCGGTAACGGTTATCGAAGCCGGACCGTGTACCGTGACGCAGATCAAGACCAAGGCCAACGACGGATATAACGCGTTGCAGGTCGGTTTTGGCGAAAAGAAAAAAAACCGGGTCACCAAGCC
>JASEIE010000513.1 GCA_030024065.1 Thermodesulfobacteriota bacterium | reverse complement strand
CACAAAGTTTTAATTGCTATAAATTACGCTGCTATTGAAAACAAGACGGAGGCAACATGATTAAATCACCACCCGAAGAAGTCTACTCATTTGATGATGTGCTGATATTGCCGGGTTATTCGGATGTATTGCCCGGAGAAGTCGATACCAGTACGCGGTTGACGCGCAATATAAACCTTAATATTCCATTGGTCAGCGCTGCAATGGATACGGTCACCGAAGCCCTGACGGCCATCAGCATGGCCCGTGAAGGAGGGATGGGTTTTATCCATCGAAATCTAAGCATCCAGGATCAGGCCCGGGAAGTGGAGCGGGTGAAAAAGTCCGAAAGCGGCATGATCATCAATCCCATCACAACGGCGCCTGATGTGCCCATTCGGGAGGTGCTGCAAAAGATGGAACAGTACCATATTTCCGGTGTTCCGGTAACCCTGGGGGATAAGCTGGTGGGCATCGTCACCAACCGGGACCTGCGGTTTGAAACAGACCTTGATAAAAAGGTTTCCGACGTGATGACCAAGGAAAACCTGGTGACCGTTTCCGAAGGAATCGAACTGGAGGAATCCAAAAAGCTGCTGCATAAACACCGTATTGAAAAGCTGC
>JASEIE010000512.1 GCA_030024065.1 Thermodesulfobacteriota bacterium | reverse complement strand
CGCTTTTCCTAATGATGTCTTTCACGCTGTCGGTCACGAAGGACAATTTCTTACAATAATTCCATCCCGAAGCTTATTGGTAGTTCGGCTTGGTCTTTCTCGATTGCCGCATGTTTGGCAACATGATGAGTTTATCAACATGATTTTGGAGGCGGTAAAGGGATAATCTTCTATTACCAGCTAAAACTTATAGTACCTCCCGTTGTCAATAGGGAAAAGAAATCCAAGACGAAAAAGTAACTGATTTTCGTTCTAATAGAAAAAGAGCCTTTTGCCAGTTGGCAGCCGTTCCGACTTGGTTTCTGATCGGGTGCAAGCGGCTCCACCGGATCGCCGATAAATCCGGCTATTGGTAAGCCTTAGCGTTCGGCGAAAGAAAAATATTGGATTGCATACTGCTCTTCAACTGAGTTATCATATTTTATAAGGTGATTGTATGAAGATCGAAATCGAGAGAGAAGAGGATGGCCGCTGGATTGCTGAAATCCCAGAACTTCCTGGAGTCATGGTATACGGGGATAGCCGGACCGAAGCCATTTCAAAGGCAGAAGCATTGGCCTTGCGAATATTGGCTGACCGACTTGAACATGGGGAAGATATTCCAGAGCT
>JASEIE010000511.1 GCA_030024065.1 Thermodesulfobacteriota bacterium | reverse complement strand
AATCTGGGAATTGTTTATGGCAGACTGGGTTATTATGAGAAGGCGGTCAACGAACTTCTGACAGCCATCTGGTTACGACCGGATAACGATTCAATCAGGATTAACCTCTCCGTGCTCTACCAGAGGGAGAAAAAATATGATGAAGCAGAAAAAATCATAAGATATCTGATCGATAAAAACCCTAATAATTCTGCCAATCTTCACTTCAGGTTGGCATTGGTATATAAAGATGCAGGAAGGTATGAATCGGCTCTTTCAGAGCTGATTAAATCCTCAGAGTTAGCCCCGAATATCATCAATCCTTATGAAGAGATGGGAAATATTTATGCGAGCAGGCTATTGGATCGGGAAAAGGCCATCTATTATTATTCCAAGGGGATTGAAGCGGCGCCCAAGGCAAAATCGAGGGTGGAGGACTCGAGGTGGATGGTTCAGGATCTGCAACGATGACAGCCGGAATATTGGAATAATGGAATAGTGGAATGATGAGAAAAGAGAACAAAAAAGAAATTAAGGAAGAGATTCAACGCGAAAGAATAGAGAAAGCCCTCGAAGAGGGATACACGAAAAGGAAAGAGGAAAGCCAATCTATTGCAAAAGAATTTGAATTCC
>JASEIE010000510.1 GCA_030024065.1 Thermodesulfobacteriota bacterium | reverse complement strand
GGATTTTTGAAAAAAATCTCGAGGCTTTCTAACTCCATTTTGAAATTAATTTTCCAGCCAATGGGAAAGCTTGGTCCCTGGGGTCACATCTTCATATGTCATATTTTCATTCCGCCGGAAGAAATCTATTTCAGAAGTTCCGTTAAATCCGGAATCACCTGATGGGCTCAAGTCAATGGGAGGGATGATCTCCCAATTCCAATAAAAGTTGGATACGATGAGTACTATTTGAAGAACAGGTCATTTTAAAAATTGCTATAAACCATAGAAAATAGAACCTGATTACCTTCGCTGACTGAATTTTTCAGTCGGGTTCTCTAAGTAAACAAAATTCATGGAGGGGTCCATGCTTGAAATTGCAAAGAAGTGTCTTCTTGGAAAAGTTTTCTCCGTAATTAGGTAGTTGACGGAGACAAATGGTTGAGTTATACTTTGGTATGAAAATAGTTATACCAAAGGAGGTAAATAAATGGCTAAAGCTGTGAAGTTCGCAGTGAGTATTTCAGGTAGTGAATTTAAAGAGTTAGAGACCTTAAGGAAGAAAAAAGGTCTGTCCAGGAGTGAATTCATTCGTGAGACCATTAAACTTTGGAAGGAAGAAAGAGAAAAGAAAA
>JASEIE010000050.1 GCA_030024065.1 Thermodesulfobacteriota bacterium | reverse complement strand
CCCTGATCCGCTCTGGGGGGAATCGGTCAGGGCCATCATCGTTTTGAAGAGGGGAGAGACGATGACAGAGGAGGAGGTGATCGAATACTGCAAAAGCCATCTTGCCAGCTATAAGAAGCCAAAGTCCGTTGAGTTTGTAGATGGCCTTCCCAGAAATCCGTCGGGGAAGGTACTTAAAACTGTTTTAAGGGATGGATATCTAAAGAAAGGAGAGGATCTGTGAGGGGGCACTTCTACAGCCGTTCCTTCCGGAGCATCCATGGAGAACATAAGGCCCCCTCCAGGCAAGAGAGGGGAGATGGAGTTGGAAAGTCTATCTCTATTTTGGTATCATTGAAACATCTTGACAAATATTCCAATTTATAGTCTAATTAGAATAAGTTGAATCCAGATTTAAGGAGGTATATTAAAATGAGAATGAAAAAGATGATCTGTCTGTCGGCTGGGGCAATCGTCCTTCTTATGTTTCCCTTCATCGTCTCTGGCCAGGAGAAGGTCGATTTAAAGATGATGACTGGCCCGATGGGAGGATCATGGTACCCACTGGGTGGAGCGATCGCTGAGTTGATTCAGAAGACCATCCCGGGGGCAACGGTTTCCGTTGCCCCGGGTGGTGGCATCGCCAATGTGGTCGGCATTCAGGAAGGAAAAGCCGATATCGGGTTTGGAAACTCTTCCTCCAGCGTGGATGGAGTGGTGGGTAGGGATCCTTTCAAGGCTCCCACCAAGAATGTCATGCAACTGGCCAACCTCTATCCCCAGTATTTCCAGATGGTCGTCCTCGAAGACTCGGCGATCAAAACGGTTACGGACCTCAAGGGAAAGGGCATCTGTCCGGGACCAAAAGGCCATACCGGCGAACTTTTGAGCCAGCAGGTTCTCCAGATATACGGTCTCTCTTATAAGGATATGACCAAGGTGAATCATGTGAGTTATTCGGATGCCGTCTCCTTGATGAAGGACGGGCATGCGGAGGGCTTCCTCCTGGGAACCACCATCCCAGCCTCTTCCATATTGGATCTGGCAATTACCAAGAAGATCCGCCTCCTTTCCCTGCCCGATGATAAGATCAAGGAACTCCAGAAGATGAATATCGGTTACCTGAAGAGGACCATTCCAGCAGGGACCTACCCGGGTGTCAATTATGATGTTCATGGCGTTGGGTACTTTACCCATCTCGTGATCAGCGCAAAACTTCCGGAGCCATTGGTATACAAGATCACGAAGGTCCTTTCAGAAAATGTGGATCGACTGGCAGATGTCGTGAAAGATATGAAAGGGGTGACCGTTAAAGACCTTGCCCTCGATATCGGTGTTCCTTTTCATCCTGGCGCATTGAAGTATTATAAGGAGACGGGAGTGATCAAATAGGGTTTCTTCTGTCGGCTTTTCAACCAGGAATCTGTCCGTAGCGTTGCGAGAGGCGGGAATGAAATCATTCCCGCCTTTTCTATGAATAGAAAAGGGGAAGGGGCTCAATCAAATGATGAAGAAGGTTGTGTCCATCATCGCCATTTTGATGTCTGTTTATCATCTCTATGCCGGAGCATTCGGTGCGCCGGAGGCAATGATGCACCGATCCACCCATCTCCTTTTCACTCTCATTCTGATATTTCTGGTGGGCATCACGAGCGGGGAAAAGCAGACCAGAGGAAAGATCGGTCTCGATATCCTCCTCCTTCTCCTCACCCTCCTATCCATTGGTTACCTCTTTCTCAATTATGATTATGTTGTAAGCCGGTATCCTTATGTCCATTCCTTAAGTACCTGGGATTTTGTGATGGGGGTGGTTCTGACACTTCTTCTCCTGGAGGCGTCGAGGAGGATGATCGGTTGGGCATTGCCACTGACTGCAATAGCCTTTCTGCTCTATGCCATCTTCGGGAAATATCTTCCGGGACTGATACGACATACCGGATTCAGCATGGAGACAATCCTCGATCAGCTCTACTTAACCACAGAGGGAATTTTTGGCATCCCATTGGGCGTCTCTGCCACCTATGTCATCCTCTTCGTCATCTTCGGCGCCTTTTTGGAACAGTCAGGCACAGGGCAGTTCTTTATGAATTTTGCAACTGCACTGGTAGGAGGGGCAAAAGGGGGGCCTGGCAAGATCTCCTGTGTCTCTTCGAGCCTGTTCGGAACCATTTCCGGAAGTGCGGTGGCCAATGTGATGGTCGATGGCTGGTTGACCATCCCTTTGATGAAGCGCACCGGATTCAAACATGAGTTTGCCGCGGCCGTGGAAGCCACGGCCTCCACCGGAGGCCAGATTATGCCGCCGGTCATGGGTGCGGCAGCCTTTGTCATTGCGGAGTATACGGGCATCCCCTATATCCAGATCTGTAAACATGCCCTGGTTCCGGCCCTTCTTTACTATTTAGCCCTCTTCATGGCGATCCATTTTGAGGCGTCGAGGACGGGGTTGCTGGGTGTTCCGAAAGAAGAGAGGCCCAGGCTGAAATCAGTCATTCTGACAAAAGGACACCTTTTTGTTCCCCTATTGGTGATCATCTATTTTATGCTATCAGGTTATACGCCGATGTATGCCTGTATCTTTGCCACGACCTCCGTGATCTTAATTGCTCTGGTCCGGTCGGACACCCGGATGGGATTGATAAAGATTGCAAGTGCGCTTGAGTCCGGGGCGAAGAACATGCTCCCTGTAGCAGCGGCCTGTGCCTGCGCCGGGATTGTGGTTGGGGTGATCAATTTGACCGGCCTGGGCCTTAAATTCACCAGTCTGATCCTCATCATCGCGGGCGACTCCCTTGCTCCTGCTCTCATCTTCACGATGATCGCGGGGATCATTCTCGGGATGGGATTGCCCACAACAGCCGCTTATATTGTTCAGGCGGCCCTGCTCATTCCAGCCCTGATCAAACTTGGCGTTCCAGTGATCGGAGCTCATCTCTTCGTCTTTTACTTTGCGATCATTTCTGCCATCACGCCGCCGGTCGCCATGGCCGTCTATGCGGCCGCAGGGATCAGCGGATCGAATATCTGGAAGACAGGCATTGTGGCAATGAAGATTGGAGCCACAGGTTTCATCGTCCCTTTCATGTTTATTTACGGTCCTTCCCTTCTCCTGATCGGTTCACCTGTCAGCATTATTCTGACCGTCCTCTCCGCCTCGATCGGTGTGATCCTCCTCTCCGCAGGATTGATGGGATGGTTTCTGAAGAAGGCGACCCTCCTGGAAAGGGGGATGCTCGTTGTCGCAGCCATCTGTTTGATCAAACCAGGGCTCTATACGGATGCCATGGGGCTCATCCTTTTGATCCTGGTCATCCTTTCGCAGAAGTTCTGGCATCATTCCAGATGATTAAGCCTGATGGATAAGATTCCCATGAAAGAAAAAGTGGTGATCGGGTTAAGGTAAGGAAGCCAGATTAGGTTTGGTCAAACGGTTTAATGCTAACATTTTTTTGGACGAACAACGTAACCCATCAACCAAACTGGCATTTTTACCCTGACCCTTAGCGCTACAACGCCGCTTAGTTGACATTAGGTCTGACATGGTGTACACTCCTGGAAAGCTTTGGGAAGTGCACCATGACAGAAAACGATTTGAGAGAATTGATGCCGCAGTTGGAGGTTTATCACAAAAGATTTCATGGATTCTTTTGCCGTTCCGAAGGCAGGCAGTGGAGCAGGAGGTATCTGATTGGCCTGATGTTGCCTATTGAACGGAAGAACGTGGAGAATATTGCTGAAGAGGTTGGTGCACCGCCCCGGAAGCTCCAGGAGTTTTTGAGTGGTTCTCCCTGGGATGACGAGGGGTGTATCGAGGAGCATCAGCGATTTGTAGGGGAGATGTTTGGCGCACCAAACGGCGTTCTGATTTTCGATGACACGGGTTTTCCCAAAAAGGGTGACAAGTCTGCGGGTGTAGGAAGACAATATTCTGGAACCCTGGGTAAGACAGACAACTGCCAGGTGGGGGTGTTTATGTCTTATGCTTCCGGTCATGGCCACACTCTGGTGGATCGACGTTTGTATATCATGTCTCAGTGGTTTGAGGATGCTGCCGAGGGGAGAAGGAAAAGAGCGGGTATTCCTTCCACTGTTCAGTTCAAGACCAAGATCGAACTGGCCATGGAGATGCTGGACAAGGCCCATAAGAGAGAACTTATGTTGTTTCAGTGGGTCAGTGGGGACGGCGCCTATGGAGATGCCCATGAGTTTCGGAAGTTTGTCAAAGGCATGGGGAAATGGTATTGTTTTGAGGTTCATTGTGACACCCATGTCTGGACGGATGACCCGGCCTGGAAAGTACCAACGGTTCAGGAAAAAAGACGAGGGCGAAAACCAAAGCTTCCGAAGCCAACGGAAGAATCTCCCGCTGCGGTAACCGCGTCGTCTCTTGAGTCTTCTGTTCCACAAAACGAATGGCAGCGCATTTGTCTCCGTGAGGGAGATAAGGGACCACAGGAGTTTGAGTTTGCCCGTCTGAGGGTGATCGAAAAGTGGAACGGAAAACCGGGTCCGGTTTCTTGGCTGATGATCCGGAGAACTCTGGGGGTGGCAGAGAAAGAAATCAAGTTTTACCTTTCCAATGCTCCGGAGACTATCTCCCTTGCGGAAATGGCCTGGGCAGGATGTCAGCGCTGGAGCATCAAAGTTGATTTTAAACTGGCCAAGGGCGAAGTGGGACTCGATCATTATGAACTGACGAAGTACCGGGGCTGGTATCATCATATCACCTTATCAATACTTGCTCTTGCCTTTCTCAAAGCCGTTCAGCGGCAGTGGGGAAAAAAAGAATGTATCGGCTACAGTGCCTGAGATCCGCAGGCTCCTGGAGGTAATATTGCCGAGAATCACCTGGGATCCGAAAAATATCATTGCCTGATTCATGAAACAGAGACAAAACAAAGAGAAAGCCTGAATGTCCCATAAGCAAAAATGGCTGGCGCATCATCCAATTTAAACCATTATAAACGGCATTGTAGTGTTAGGGTTAAGAAGCCAGTTTGTTTAAGGAGAAGGGTAAAGGTTTTTAAAACCATTGCCCTTTTCAGCCCACAAAACGGGCATCTTTACCTTTGCCCTTTAACCATTAACTTAGCGAGGAGTTAAAAGTGATGAGATTCTTTCGATATGTCTTCTATATGATTCCTGTCCTCTGGGCTCGCATGAAGGATATCATTTTTAAAAACCTCCCCTCAGGGGAGATCAAGATTAACTACCTTTTTGGAAAGGCCAATGCCTATGACCAGGCTAATCTATTGGAAAGCTCGATTCAGGTCTATCGAAAAATATTAAAGAAAGATCCAAAAAGCATTGCCGTTTTTATGAATCTGGGGGGACTCTATTTTCGGAGGGGGATGATTGAGAGTGCTATTCCGTATTACGAGAAAGTGATCCGCTCGAACCCGAAACATTACCAGGGGCACTACTGGTTGGCTGTATGCTACTGGAAATTAAAACGATATTATGCAGCGATTAACACATTAGAGGAGGTCATCGAATTCCTGCCTACCTTTAAAGATGCCCTCAATCTGATGGGTGAATGTTATGAGAGAATTGGAGAGGCAGCAAAGGCAGAACAATACTACCTCAAGGCCATCAGCGCGGATCCGGATGGATGGATCATCCATGGAGGCATTCTGGATCGCTCGGCTCAGGAGAGAAAGAGGGAGGAAAGAGTAAAACATTAATCTACTTCCTTTTTTGCCCTCTTCTTTGCTGAAAGATATTTATCCTCATCCATGATCCGGGGGGAAATCCCCCGAAATCCTCCCAGGCCTGGATCAAGTGGAAGAAGGACCCAGGCGATCCCGAGATCTTTGTCAATCTTAATGACCTCATCCCCGGGTTGAAGCTTCTTCATCCTCTCTAGTCTAACGAAGAGAAAGGCATGATTTCAAGGGGTAGGCGATGTGGGCCGAAAGACATAATAAAAGATGAATTAAGACGTTCTCACAGAGGAAAGGGTGAGGGAAAAACAGAAGGCGGATTTGATCGCTTTCGTCAAATCCGCCTTCTAAATCATCTGACTTCTTTCCATCTATTTCTTTTCGGGAGCAGGTGGTTCCTCCTTTGGGGCCTCTAATTTCGATTTGATCTCACTGATGAAATAGATGAGGACCCCCGCGCCGGCCAGAATGAGGAGGATGGGGACAGTGGCCATCAACCCCTTGAGGAACATCGACCACCAGGTAATCATGAGGATGAGGCCCACCACGATGACAATCACGCCAATGATTATTCCCAATACATTCGACATCACCATCACCCCTTTCAAAATGATTTTGATGGAGAGAAAATTAGCAAACGGTGAAGAAGAAGTCAAGGTTTATTTGTTGACTGTTACAATAAAAAAATATCTTGACAATAATTGTTTGCTCTGTTATAGGATTTCCATATTATGAAAAATAGTTTCTAATATATGACAATGTCGATTAATCAATCTCTTGCCCACGGACTCGAAGTTCTTCTCCTTTATGATACGTCTTGCTCTGTCTTCACCGTCGCTGAGATTTCCAGGAGGCTCAAATACAGTCAAAGCAAAGCCTATCGTCTTGTTAGAACCTTGATGAAATATAGGCTCCTTCAGGATGATCATGGAACGGCCAAATACACATTGGGTTTAAATGCGCTCCGTTTAGGTCTTTTAGCTCAGCAACAATTCAACATTTCAGCAATTGCTGAACCCTTCATGAAAGAGCTTTCCCTGCTCACAAAAGAAACAGTTCTTTTAACGGCAGTCAATGGGACCAAGGGGATCGTTCTTGAAAGGGTTGAGAGTGAAGAACCGGTTCGCTATTCCATATTTCAGCCCGGGGCAAGCATACCTTTGCATGCGGGGGCTTCAAGTAAGATATTGATGGCTTACCTTCCTGAAGAGGAGTGTGATAGGATCATCGCAAAAGAAGGTTTGAAGCGTTTTACTTCGAATACAATCACTGATAAAGATCGATTGAAAGCTCATCTGAGAGATATTCGCAAGAGGGGATATGCGTTTAGTGACCAGGAGGTCGATCGAGATGTAAGAGCTATGGCTGCTCCGATCTTGAATGGATCAGGAGAACTGGTGGCGGGCTTGAGTGTTGCTGGTCCAGCCTATAGGATTAATAAGAAGAAGGTAAGCTCCTGTGCCAAACTGGTCATCCAATATGCACAAAAAATAACAAGCCATTTGAGCTAAATCGTATAATGAGGAAAACATCGCAGAAATAAAGTTCCAGTAAATATTGTACATAAAAGACTTGTAAACCTATAAAAATAGTTTAAAAAATGAAAATTTATGTAATAAACCCAAACACTTCGGAAAATATGACAATACATATCAGGGAGGAACTAATAAGAATAAAGAGGCCGGATACAGAATTGACTGTGGTATGTGCTGAAAGAGGACCTGAAACCATTGAATCATCCTATGATGAGACTTATGCTATTCCTCCAACTCTCGAACTTGTGAAAAAAGCAAATCAAGAAGGATATGACGCAGTGATCATTGCCTGTTTTTCAGATCCAGGATTAGAGGCGGCAAAAGAGATATCAAACATTCCAGTAATTGGTATTGGAGAATCCTCCTTTCACATGGCTGCTATGTTAGGAGCCAAATTCTCGATTATGACAACCCAAAAAGAACGTATTCCTTCCAAAAAGGAACATGTTTATAGGAAAGGACTTGAACATTTTTTAGCATCTGTTCGAAGCCTTGATCTCTCAGTAAGGGAAACAGATGCAAATCCAGAAAAGACAAAATCAAGAGTCCTAGAAGAAGCCAAAAAAGCAGTAGAAGGGGATGGTGCAGAGGTGATAATATTGGGATGTGCTGGAATGGCGGGCTTTGCTCGTGAAATAGAGTCAAAACTTAATGTAAAGGTTCTTGATCCAACAGCAGTCGCCCTTAAATTGGCTGAGGCCATGGCGGATTTGGGTTTAGTGCATAGTAAAATAGGCCTATTCTCAATTCCTTGCAAAAAACCTTTCAAATAAAAAATCCATAAAAGGCACTCCCTTTTGGTTAGCTATATTAAACTTTCGAAGACTAAAAGTGGTTTCAGATTGATCCCTACTGGCAACAATGTTTTTAGGTCGTAAGATATTTACGAATTTCATGATATTGAGAAAAAAGTTTTAAATCTTCAAATTGGAAGGAGCAAAAAAGTTGGAGTTTATTTAGAACGTTATCATCATTTTAGAGGCGATGATCATGAAATTATGGATGGATCCTAAAAAGTGCCGGGGTTGTCTAAGGTGTGAGTTAGCTTGTTCATTTCATCAAAATGGACACAAGATGTTCAATCCAGCCTTATCCAGTGCTAGAGTTTTGAGAAATAATGACAATAAAAGAATAGCGATGATCATAGATGATACTTGTGACTTATGCAAGAACGAAGATACTTTCCTCTGTGTTAAATTCTGTGTTTTTGAAGCGAGAGGAGTAACAAAATGGAGAGAAGTTTAAAGAAAGATTACAGTTACGCAGGTAGTATTTTGCGAGTAAATCTTACAACTGGAGATATAAGGACTGCACCCACGGAGAAATATGCAACCAGATGGATAGGTGGTAGGGCTGTCAATACATGGATACTTCTAAACGAGGTAAAGCCTTATGTAAAATGGTGCGATCCTGAAAATATACTTACTTTTGGTGTTGGCACATTAGTAGGTACAATCGCACCAGGAGCATGTAGGGTATCTGTTGATACCAAAAATGCTTTTAATAATGGGATAGGTTCTGCGAATGTTGGTGGTTTCTGGGGTGCTGAACTTAAGTTTGCAGGATTCGATCACGTAGTAATTTATGGGAAAGCCGAAGAGCCTGTCTATCTTTGGATATATAATGGGAAGGTGGAAATAAGAGATGCATCCTCAATCTGGGGAAAGACAACTTGGGAAACAGAGAAGCATATACGTAAGGAACTCCAGGACGAACGCATCAGAGTTTTAGCAATAGGACCTGCAGGAGAGAAGCTCGTTCGTTCCGCATGTATCATTAGTGATAGAGGTTGTGCAGCTGGTGGGTCAGGTTGTGGAGCTGTCATGGGATCAAAGAATCTTAAAGCCATCGCTGCTCGTGGAACCATAGGGATTGAGGTTTATGAGCCGGAGAGATTTATGATTGCTGTAGATACGGAGATGGAAAAAGTAAACCATTTCCCATCGATCAAAGAGATTCGTGAAAAAGGTAATTATGGTGCAAGAGGAGGTACACTCGATTCTCCCGCGTGGGAACAGGGATTGAGGCCAGTTAGAAATGGGCAAGATGATTATTGGGGGAAAGATAATATTGCAATGGTTGCTGGAGATAGTATAAAAAAATATCAAAATGGAACGGTTTCTTGTTTTAGTTGCCCCATTTCGTGTAAGCCTTGGATGAATATTGAAGAGGGAGTATATAGGATAGAGGGAGAAGGATGGTGGAATAATTCGGTAAACTCATACTGTACAAAATTTGATAACACAAATATTCAGGCTGCAATCTATGCTCATCAATTAACAAATCAATTGGGTTTGGATGGGGATAATGCTGCTCAAGTCATTTCTTGGGCATTTGAATGTTATGAGAAAGGACTCATCACCAAGGAAGATACAGACGGGCTTGAATTGGTATGGGGGAACTATGGAGCCATAATAGAAATGATTAAAAAATTGGCCTATAGAGAAGGTTTCGGGGATTTTCTCGCAGATGGAGCATTGAGCGCAGCCGAAAAATTAGGTCACGACTCCATGAAATTTGTGATCCATGTAAAAGGCCAAGATTCCCTGGACGGAGTTCGAATCAATAAGGGATGGGGCTTTGGGGTTGTTTTATCCCCTGTTGGAGGAAGGCATTTGCGAGGCGGTTTGCCGGGTCTTCTGAATTGGTCTGGAATGGGGAGAAGCAAACCCATTAATTCATATGAAGGAGTACCCGAGGAATTATATCAGAATCAAAAACTCAAGGCTGTTCAGGATATACTGGGATTATGTAGTTATATTTATGGACAGACAATAGACGATTGGGTTGCTCTATTTTTAAGTGCAACAGGGAAAAAACTTTCAATGGATGACTTATTGAACATTGGTTTACAAGCTCATAACCTTGAAAAAGCCTTTAATACTATTCATGGGTGTTTTGATCGGAGAAATGACTATCCTTGCTACAGGTATTACAATGAACCTGTTCAGTCAGGACCATATAAGGGAGAACGGATTGACCATGAGACATGGGATAGAATGCTCGATACCTATTATAAATTGCAAGAATGGGATATTGAAAGCAGTTGGCAAACTAGAGAAGGCCTTGGGAAGATAGGATTGGAAGATGTTGCTGAACTTCTAGAAAAAGAAGGAAGGCTAAAGTAAAAAGCCAAATTGAAATCCAGACTGAATTTCATGACATTAGATGTTCACGAGGATCTCTCATATACCCATGTGTTTCCCTTCAAATATTTTCAGTGCGTCAGGTGGAGTGAAGTGGGTTAGGTAATTGTTTTAACGGGTGTTGTAACAAAATAATTGGTAGAATTCTACATACCGAGGGTTCATGAAAGCTGACGTAAGATTTTTGGTGTAAAAAGAGAGAGGGGTGTTATCATCTTGGGAAGATTTTTGGACAAATCAAATCCCGATGAGAAAGGAGGATACACTCCATGTCTGGATTTTTGTGGAAGGCGACTGTAAGTAATGTAAATCGAGCGTTGAAGGAAGTCAATGCATTTGAGTGGGAGGGGGACTATCGGCCGGCAGCTCGGAAGGCGCTTCAGAGGATTTTGGAAGATGAGGTGGACAAGGAGTTGGAGCAGTATTTAGGACGAGCCTGGTATGAGCGGCGGGGCGAGGGGAGTCGGGAAGATTATCGGAATGGTTTTCGAATACGGCATGTGTTGACGGAGTTAGGGGATTTAGTGGTTCGGATCTTTCGGACGCCCAAGAGGTTTGTCTCCGGGGTATTGGAGGCTTATCGGAGGCGGATGCGGACGGTAGATCAGTGGATATTGGCCTGTTTTGTGTTGGGGATGAGTACTCGGAAAGTTTCGACGGCATTAGTTTCATTATTAGGGGAGAGGGTGTCTGCCTCGACGGTGAGTGAAGTGGCGAAGGTTTTGGATGGGGAGGGCGGCGGGCCTGCCATGCAAGAGTGGGCGAATTCCATCGAGGCAGACGGCCATGGGGAGAGACCCAGTGCTATGGGGTACGACCGGCTAACGGTATGATCAGTCGAAAAAAAACTATTTCGTGAAACCTTAATCACGAGCCCACATAGCTATGGTGGATTTGAAGAGGGTGGCGCAATTTGGAATGAGATGTTTCAAAAAAATGGGTTAAAAAATCAAAGGAGGCAGCTATAAGACATCAAGAAATCTACAAGGAATTGTGTCAGAAACTCATGAAGGGATTAAGGCTTGAGACTGCACCGGTGGCCGTCCAATTCTCGACGAAGCCACCCGAAAAGGTCGCGTTGTTTCAAGGGAGAAAAAAGGCCTGTGAGATGTTGGATGTTGCCCGGCTCGATCGAAAGGTTTTTTACACCACCGCGGAAAATCATACCTGCAGAAATGGACGATTCTATCTCGGCATGTCGAAACCTTTTGCAGGTTTGAAGACCGGTGACTGGAATGCAGGGAAATATCCGGACAAGGGAAGGAGCATGTATCCGAGCCCGGTGGTTTTCCGTCGCACCCTGGACCATTACCTTAGGATCAAGTCAGAAACGGTTAAAGTCATCTCTTACGCACCGCTTGACAACTGTCCTTTTGATATCCAGATGGGAGGCGTCATTGTCGTTTTGACATGTACTCCCAAACAAGGACTCTATCTGGCAAGGTCTGCGACCTATGAGATGGGGGGAGTGGTCAAAGGGATTACGGGTCCGTCTACTTGTTCGATCGTCATGGCCGGCCCGTTTCAGAAAGGGGAAATGTTTACCACCCTCGGGTGCTATGGCGGTCGGCTATTTGTGAAGATCAAGACAGAGGAAGAGTATATTGGATTTCCGATCGAGTTTCTAGGAAGGATCGTCCACGCCCTAGAGGCGATCCTCCGCGATCGACCCGACCTGAACAGACTGATCGATGAGGGGGTCGGAGTCTACCACGAGGCAACCGAGGAAGAGTTGAACAACCAGATCGTGAAAGGGGATATGGCAACGATGCCCGATTAGAGCGTCTGCAGCGGAGCAAGCAGGGGCCTCTGCTTGCGGGGACATCGTGAATTTTTTAGGGTACTCCCGAGGGAAGACCCACAAGCATCCCCGGTCGATAACTCGTTTGAATGTCCAGCCTCGACAGGAGATAGTAATGGAATTGACGAAACGGACCATGGAACAGGAAGGCGACCAGACCGTCTACACCACGTGCCGCTGCAATTGCGGCAGCAACTCTCAGTGCGTCTTCAAAGCCCACGTGAAGAACGGGGTGGTCGTTGCTGTGGAGCCCGATGATCGATATAACCCCGGAGTGGGGAGGGAAGATGAGGTACTGTCCGAGCACGACCTCATCAAGGTGCGCCTCCAGAGGAGGTCGTGCCCACGGGGTCTGAGTTTCCATAAATACATCTACCATCCGGATCGGATCCTCTACCCTCTCAAGAGAGCCCCTGGGAGCCGACGAGGGGGGGCAAGTATGTAAGGATCTCCTGGGACGAGGCATTGACGACGGATCAGTTTGAGGGGTGTGGTAAGGTTCTGCGGGAGCGCCTGCCTGCCGCAGGCAGGGAAGGTAAAGGCCCGGGGTTACCGTAAGCCTGGGGAGCTCAAAGGGGTGAAGGTATGGCTCTATGGGTGGAAGATTTGGGCGATCTATGAACTTTAGACAGGGATTCCCTTGGCAATTAAGATCGACACGATTGAGAGGCCAGATAATCTGCATATTCTGGCTGTTTTGGAGCAGGCCAAAGAGAATGTGAAGGGGAGCAGTGTGATTCGTTCGCTGGTGGTGGACCGAGCCTTTTTGGATGGGAAGAGCTTATATGCTATCGATCAGCAGGGGATTGAATTTGTGATTCCTTTGACTTTGGTCGGGGCCAAGGTGTAAAATCAGTCCCAGAAGTGGACAAAAGTAGCCGAAAGGGGGTGATAGCCTTCAAGGGATAACGGTTTGAGGTGCGGTTAAGGTGCCGGAGAGAATCGATGGCCGGTGATTTAGCCTCCGGCAGAAAAGGTTTTTAGACAGCCCGAAAAGAAATGTAAATCAATGGAAAGGAGGATAAAAAAATGTTTACTTTAAAAAATCTTATTTCAATTCTTACATTAATAGTTTTGGTGTCCATGGGATTGGCACCTCTTCAGGCACAAGAGAAGTATCCTTCTCGGGCAATTGATCTGGTCATTCCATACCCACCAGGTGGACCATCGGATATTGGTGGGAGAATCTTCGCAGAGGGTTTTAAAAAAGTTTTAAAAGTTCCCATTACCATCATAAACAAGTCTGGAGGGGGTGCCATTGTGGGCGCTGTACATGTGCTTAACGCAAAAAAAGATGGATACACACTTTTGTCGGGTGGAGGAGCATGGTTAGTAAGCTCATTAATCTTAAAAGATGTCCCATATAAGGATCCGCTTATAGATTTCATCCCTATTAGTCTTTATGCTACTGCTCCTCATGGCGTTTATGTAAAAGAGGATTCACCTATCAAGACACTCGAGGATCTCATCGACAAGGCCAAGAAGAATCCGAAGATGATTTCCCTTGGAGATGCTGGGCCAACAAGTGATTCGCACTTTAATTTTCAGATTTTTTGTAGTGCTGCTGGATTAGAATTCAAGCATGTTCCATACAAAGGATCTGCAGAGGCAACCGCTGCAGTGCTCGGAGGTCATGTCGATTTAGGAGTGGCTACAATGAGCGCCATTAATCCTTTTTTAAAGGCTGGAAAAGTAAGAGTCTTGGTCATCAATGTGCCGAAAAGGATGAAAGATTTTCCTGATATTCCTACTTTTAAAGAAAAGGGGTTTACGCAAACATTTATTCCTAACTGGCAAGGGCTCATAGCTCCTGCAGGTGTCCCGAAGGACGTTATCGATATATTGATATCTGCTTCTGATGAAGCACTGAAGTCACAGGACCTTATTGGTCAATTCGCGAAAGTAGATTTCACCGTTGAAAGAATGGGAAATGTGGAGTTTCGCACTATGTTGGAAAACCATAAAAAGGCCATCAAGACAGTTGCACAGCAGCTTGGACTTTAATTGAAAATGTCCGATGGCGCAGTTCAAGCTTCTGGATACATGCATTTTTAGAAATGCTGGCCCGAAGGTATGAAAGGATCATTTAGAGATGTTTGGATATATTCATAGCTTTCCATAGCCAACCCTTCGACTCCCGGCATAAATGCTGGGCTTGCCCTCGGTCCGAGCGTTCGACTGAGCGCACGCCGAAGTCTCAGGCCGAGGGCTCAGGGTTGTCGCTGAGCGTTCCTATATCTCCCGTCCTGAAGTGGGGCCTTCGGTTGAGCTCGTGCCGAAGCCTTGGCGCCGCCGGATGGGTAAAAGAACAAGGAGGCATGAATACATGACTATCGGCTAAATTGAATATTGTTGCAATTAGAAGAGACTTATAGTATCCTATGCTCAGAGTGTCAAGTATACGCCAATATATTCAGCTATGAGCGAGGGATACAATGGAGCCAAACGAGATAGCTTCAATCGTGCAGAAGATATCCGACTCAGGGTTGTCGGTGGACGAATACCTTAGACAACACTCGGTTCCCTTCAGCCGACCGCAGTATTTCCGGTACAAGACACGGTTGGCAGCGGGTGGTCTGGATGGCCTCAGGGATGGACGCAGCAGGGGAAATCACCGAAAGCTGACGGCGGATGCGGAGGGATATC
>JASEIE010000509.1 GCA_030024065.1 Thermodesulfobacteriota bacterium | reverse complement strand
GGATGCCCTTGAGAAGAAAGAGGAAATCGTTGTGACAAAGAGGGGAAAACCTGTAGCGGTGATCCTCCCCTATGAGGAATATCAACACTCCAAAAGAATAGGGGGATATAAAAAGATTATGGAAGCGAGGGAGGTCTTCTTGAAGGCAAATATTGGTGCTGATGAGATATTTAAAGAATCCAGAAGGCAGTTGGAGAGAAGACCTTGAGACGGGTTGTTTTAGACGCAAGTGTGATTCTTAAATGGTATCTTGCTGATGAAGAATATGGCCAAAAGGCTTTGGATTTATTGTTCCAATATGTATCCAATGAGTTAGAGATACTTGCCCCGTCATTATTAGAATATGAAGTGGTGAATGGATTATTCGTCGCACAAAAGAGAGGAAGAATTAAAGAGGAAAAACTTCTTACAGCCATAGAAGGGTTTATCGATTTAGAAATTAAATTAAAAAACATTTCCCATTTTCATTCGAGGATCATGCATTATTGTAAAGTTTATCATCGCTCTGTCTATGATGCCAGTTACTTAGCGATTGCCGACGTGGAGGGTATAACGATGGTTACCTCTGACGAAGGATTGTACAATGCTATAAAAAAAGATCTGAAATGGGTAAAATGGCT
>JASEIE010000508.1 GCA_030024065.1 Thermodesulfobacteriota bacterium | reverse complement strand
GAATGCTGCCTGCTCCTCAATGAACAGTATCGGCCACCGACACGATGGTTGATTTCGGGGCTCAATCGGTTCGCTCTCGCTATGGTTCGATACCTCCCGCCTCCCGCACCATCCAGCCAGCTAAGCTCACAACCTGCCTACCAGGCTAAATGTGGAATTAAGTGTTGGGCTGGTGGCTAACCTTTACCCAAGTAGGACTTGCACCTACAAGAACTCATACGCTTTGCTCGGCACACTCATCTTTTCTCCTCCCTTCCCTTCCATTTTAAATCAACCGAGGCTAATTTCAAATAATATTATAACACAGACGAAGCCTGAAGGTTTTTGGGGAAATGTGAATGTTGCATTGTTATCCGTCGGTCTTCATAGCCAAAAGTAATTGCTCTGACCAGCAGGAAAGAGCAGTGATTCCTTGGCCTGTGTGGCTTCGATTAGGTCTATTCGTTGATCGCTTGACAACGCCTGATGAGTGAAGAGAGCCGAATACAAAGCATCCCACTCGTCTTCGGTAGATATCTCAGGGAAGTGATTCCAACGAACTTGTTTCGCAAGCCAACCAATCATCTGCTTGCCGAACCTGTGGCGAATTCCGGAAGCAGCGAAGTACTGGACTTTTGGATG
>JASEIE010000507.1 GCA_030024065.1 Thermodesulfobacteriota bacterium | reverse complement strand
AGATTTGCCTTAAACTCGACGAATCTCTCGCCCATGACGAACTCTGAATCTCAGCGTTATCAGTATCCGGTGTGCCCCGCCCAAGCGTGACCACCCAGCATCCCTTATCCAGATTCCAAAGCTCAGCGAGAGGCCCTGGATTGTCCCCCACGAGGTCCTTCACGGCCTCCACGTTGGTGCTCGGGCTTCTCTCGTCGAAAATCAAAAATGTTTTTATTCGACCTTTAGATAAGCCGGATCAAATGCCTCCTTTTTCTTCATTACCGTCCAAGCAATCAGAAGCATTTTGGCTGAGAGCTTTACCAGCATCTTCGTATGGATTCCTTTCTCTTTCTCTCGGCCTTGAAGCTTCTTCGTGTAATAGCGCATAAAATCCCGATTCTTCGTCGAGGCAATGAAAGCCGCCTGATACAGCGCATAGCGTAAATCGGCCTTGCCCCTCTTGGAGATCTCCGGAGTGGCCTTATCCGAATTCTTTCCACTTCGATCCGCACTGAGGTCTAATCCACCCATCTTCAATACCTGTTTCCCATTCTGAAATCGATGGGGATCTCCTATTGCTCCCAGTACCTTGGCTGACACATCAGGACCAAAACCAGGGATTGTCAAGATGCAGTGGTACTCC
>JASEIE010000506.1 GCA_030024065.1 Thermodesulfobacteriota bacterium | reverse complement strand
GCCCAGAAGGTCTTTTTTTTCAGGTGTGGATTCGGTAGTTGGCCCAGTGGCCTCCGGTCTTATGGGTGGTCTGGTAGGCGCAGGAGAGGGCTTCTCGGAAGGAGTTCTTTTCTGGATCTGATCGCGGTATTTTTCCGGAACGAGAGTAAAATCATCGGCGAAATGGATGGTGCCCTTCTCGTCGACCCACTGGTAGATCTCCTGACCATTGGCCATCCATGATGACAATGTCAACACAATGAATACAAGCAAGACCGCTCTTCTCATAGATCAACTCCCTGCTCAATTTCAGATTTCGGAATTTTCCATATTTGATGGTTTAGAAAAAGTTGTCATTCCCGTTTTCACGGGAAACCCTGGATTCCTGCTTCCGCAGGAATGACTGAAAAAGATCTTTTCAGTTTTCCGTGAGATCTTGTTTTACTCCGCAATCCACATTCCGCATTCCGCAATCGGTTCAGTGCGCTTCTGCCCAATTCTTTCCGGAGCTAATGGAGACCTTGAGGGGAACGGAGAGTTCCATCACCGTCTCCATTTCAGTCCGGATCATCGGGAGTGCTTTTTCGATCTCTCCTTCGGGGACCTCAAAGACCAATTCATCGTGGACCTGCATGATCATCTTCGTTG
>JASEIE010000505.1 GCA_030024065.1 Thermodesulfobacteriota bacterium | reverse complement strand
TGTGATCGCGCCTTATAATTATTATACGGGGATCGTCCCTATCTTAGAGATAGACAAGAGCGAAGAATTCATCCGCTTTCTTCAATCCGAGAAGAGGGTATTTTGTCTCATGAAATTCAGAGATTTAGCCCAATTCCAGACAATGGAGGGTAGGCCGAAAATTGAATTGATTGCCCGGCGAAACGTCGGCGGCGATGATATGGTGCTGATTTCGAATAGGTAAGATTAAGGAGAATAACCAAATCCCAAGCACCAAATTCCAAATAATGACCGAAACTTCAATGACCAAAATTTCAAAAGGAAATAAGGAACTTGTTTGGGTCATTCTGGTATCGGAAAATTGGAGCTTATTTGGGAATTGTGATTTGGTGATTGGAAATTTAAATAACGTAAGCATGTAATTTAGTGAGGGCGAATGGAGTACCGTATTAAAAATCCTGAACCCGTTGAGATCTCTGTGGTGGTGCCTGTCTTTAATGAGGAAGGGAACCTTCCAATCCTGATTTCCAAGTTGGTGCAGGTTTTAAATCCACTCGGTTTATCTTACGAGGTGATCTTTGTGGATGATGGGAGTTCCGATGGGAGCCGGAAGATACTCAAAGAGATGGTATCGAGGTATCCCTTTTTCCGG
>JASEIE010000504.1 GCA_030024065.1 Thermodesulfobacteriota bacterium | reverse complement strand
ATGCCTAAATTATCGTTTCGGAACATAGGCCGGTGGCATTGCCGCAGACCCACTCCAACTCCATGTAATCGATGTATCCCCCGCAACAGTACCAGTAGTTGGGACAAGTACCAATTGCTGGCCTGTCACTGAAGTATCGATACCACCTGCAATTGTCGCGGTAATAGTGCCTACGTTGACATTCATGGCTGAGACTCTTAGTACTTGAGCTAAGGCGACTCCCAGGCTGTTTCTGATTTCAACGATGGAAGCAGCAGATGGCCAGGCAACACCCGGGTTTTCCTGCATAAAGGCTGCTACAGCACTGGCAACGTTGCTCATCGCATTGGTCACTTCCGTCAACTTTGCCTTGATCGTCTGCGCTTTATACATTGGTATGGCGATTGCGGCCAGAATACCGATGATGGCAATAACGATCAACAACTCAATCAATGTAAAACCTTTCTGTCTCCTTAACATAATGAACCTCCTTTTTAAATGTTTTCGTTCAATGGTTGCGGTGACGACGCCCCTGCCTACCGGCAGGCAGGCGTTTCGTTTAAGGGTTATGTCATTCGTCAATATAAAAACCCCTTTTTTAAAAACTTCCCTTTCTCCGTTGAATCACCTCCTTTTAATGATTTTTGATTTTAATT
>JASEIE010000503.1 GCA_030024065.1 Thermodesulfobacteriota bacterium | reverse complement strand
TCTACTTATTTATGACGTTCACTATAATTAAGTATTTTTCTTGGCACCGGGGTCAAGTCTCCAATTTTTACAGATTGTATCCCCCTCACCTCAATCCTCTCCCGCCAGGGGAGAGGAAGAATATGGGCGTATAAGAAGGGGAACGTTGTTGAAAATGTTCACTTTCTAAACCTCTCTTCGGGTCGGTTAGACTCCATTCTTTATCGGGTCGGCTTGGGGTCAGGTCTTTGATCTTGACTTTTCTCATTCCCTTCGAAGCTCCTAATCACCATCATCCCATTTTTGAAAGAGGGACGTTGTTGAAAACGTTCACTTTCTAAACCTCTCTTCACGAATGCTAAGGGCAAATCATTTGGAGGTCTTGACATTTGACATTTCCTTCAATCCCTGATTCTTAGCCCGCCTGCTCTATCAATTTTTCTTCCAAAATTAAATTCTCAGTAGAGATATTGGGTTGAAAATTTGGGGGTCAGGTCTTGGATCTTGACATTTCCCAACCCAACTCATTTTCCCGATCTTCTCTCTATTCGACCGGAGAAAAAAAATAGGGTGGGGGACGTTGTTGAAAATGTTCACTTTCTAAACCTCTCTTCGGGTCCGTTAGACTCCATTCTTTATCGGGTCGGCTTGGGGTCAGGTCTT
>JASEIE010000502.1 GCA_030024065.1 Thermodesulfobacteriota bacterium | reverse complement strand
CGGCCCGGGAACCCGAAATCACGGCCCTGGCCGATGTTCTCAACCGGATGGGCGCGGATATCGAAGGCGCCGGCACGCCCATGATCACCATCCACGGGGTGCCGGAACTCAAACCCGTTTCAGCGCCCATTATCCCGGACCGGATCGAGGCCGGCACCTTCATGGTGGCCGCGGCCCTGACCCATGGGGATATCAATATCACCAGATGTGAACCTTCCCATCTCAAGGCCCTCATGCACAAACTCGAACAGGCCGGCGCGAAAATCGACGTGTCCGGTACCAGCGTGCGGGTAAGGGGCGACGGAATAATCCTGAGCCAGGACGTCAAGACCATGCCTTATCCGGGATTCCCCACGGACATGCAGGCCCAGTTTATGGTGCTCATGGCTGTTGCCAGAGGATTTTCCGTGATTTCCGAATCCATCTTTGAAAACCGGTTCATCCATGTCAGCGAACTCAAACGCATGGGCGCCGATATCAACATATCCGGCAGCCATGCCATGATCAAGGGTGTGCCATCGCTTTCCGGCGCGCCGGTCATGGCCTCGGATCTGCGGGCATCGGCCTGCCTGGTGCTGGCCGGACTGGCGGCCGGGGGCGTCACCCGCATCAGCCGGATCTATCACCTGGACCGCGGGTATGAG
>JASEIE010000501.1 GCA_030024065.1 Thermodesulfobacteriota bacterium | reverse complement strand
CCCTATTATGAGGGTGAGTTCTACAACGTTGTCAGACAGGGCCGTGGTGTTCCCGCAGTTCCTTTGATCATCGTTGGAATTGCGCCATAAATTCAAAATCAGCGAGCAAATCATCTCAGAGGATGATTTACAGCCACCGCTGACATCTGTCGTTTATCCTCTTTTTCAATCCGTAATCAATGGCGCCGCAGGAACCCCATTCTCACTCTTTGTAGGTGAAAAAAACATCCCACCTTTTGTGTGACGGGGCATAAAAAGTAATTGTTATTTTCGATTCCCCGAAATAAATGCAGAGTCTTGTTTTCGGCCCGAGCTTTCGACCTGAGATCAAGCCGAGGGGTCCAAACCGAAAGGATGCCGAATGGGTCAATTCGTTCACCCCGTAAGAAATAATGCCCCGTTGCTCCCTCCGGGCCAGAGGCCCTCTGGGCCGGCAGCTTCAGCGGGGTTAGGTTTTAGAATAATTCCAGCGGGGTTTAATGCCCCGTTGGAATTTCTAACGGGGTTCACTAAAGGTTTCGTTATTCTTAGGCAGGTTGGGTGGATGCGGAAAATGGAGTCTTGATAAACGATTTAGTATGGCATATAAACTTACTAAAAGTAAGAAATAATGGAGTGCCGGGTGCACGACAAATTTATGGGTAAA
>JASEIE010000500.1 GCA_030024065.1 Thermodesulfobacteriota bacterium | reverse complement strand
TGATAAATTAAAGGAGGAAATGATGCCTCATGTCATCGTAAAACTCTATCCGGGAAGATCAGAACAGCAGAAGACTCGACTTGCCGAAGAAATAGTTAAGGACGTTGTCGCCATTGCAAAGTGCGAAGAAAAATCAGTTTCAGTAGCTTTCGAAGAAATCAAACCAGAGGATTGGACAGAGAAGGTCTATAGACCGGACATCCTTGAAAACCAGCAAAGGCTATACAAGAAACCAGGATATAACCCATTTGATTAGTACGGAAATCGGTCAAGCGAATCTTGCGCCACAGAAGAGGCAAGAAAGATAGAAAAAAAGATCACATAACCCTTATAAGGCCTCCGGTGTCAATAGGGAAAAAATCCAAGATGAAAAAATGAAAAAGTAATTGATTTTCGTTTTAAAAAAACATTTTTGCCTGTTGTCAGCTGTTCCAACTTGAGGCCTGGCCTTTCGTGCTTACCGCAAAATCAAATCCTCCGAACTACGAACTCATTACTCCGATCTTTATTTCCGGGATGATATTACCGCCGGAGGGAAAGATGGCGACATCCGCTCGGTCCATCTTTTTATAAACCTGATCGATCGCATCCTGTATGCTGGGAGAATATGCAAACTTCATCATCCCCACCTGCTCCGCTGAAAGTCCCTC
>JASEIE010000004.1 GCA_030024065.1 Thermodesulfobacteriota bacterium | reverse complement strand
GGCGGGGGGAAACGAACAGATGACAGAACATACCAATTCAGTCAAGGTCGTGATCATCCTCAACATCCTAAGAGAAAGGAGATAAGATGACTGATTCAGTGGTTGTTGAACTTCAACGAGAAGCCCTTGATAAGAAGGTTCCTATTGCTGATCTTCTCCGCAAGGCACTAGTGAAAATACGGAGTCCATTGGACAATCTCACTTTGGAAGGAGGTGACATTGACAAAATTTGAATGTGGAGGGCCGTTTTGTTCTTCGGCCAGACGTGAAATATCCGCACCTCGGTGCAACTAGGAACGAGTTATCTGCTCATTGCGGGCGGCAATGGTAAATATAAAATAAAGCGAGTGCTATAACACTATAAAAATTCAAAGGTTATATGTTGTATCGATTGTTACGATAGAAATAATTGCAGATATTGTACAACGGAAGTGAGGATTATGTGTGACTGTTACAGTATGATTTGTAAATGTAGGAAGTTCTTTGTACCAATCCATATCACTGACTTTGCCTATCCAAGAGAAATTATCAAACAGGCATATTGTCCTTATTGTGATTATCTTGGTCCAAAGGCAGATAAAAAAGAATACCAAACTAATAGTGACGGGGAATTTGTTATTGATAATTACCTATTTCATTGTGGTGTTACTAAAGGGGATGAGATAGAAACAAAGATAAAGATTTTATCTAAAAGAGCCAATGGATTCTTTGCATTAGTATTTGATAAAAGACACAAAGAATATAAAGATGCGAGGCTGTTTTTAGAAGAGGATGTTGGTTTTAATGGCAATCCTAACGATGTAGAGAATATGCTCCCAGATTGCTATCGTTATCAATGTATGAACATTGAGGAAAGGAAAAGGCGAGATGGATTCCTTAAGTGCCTCCTCCCCGTAGATTATTGTACGGTATACAGAAAGGAGATTTGGAAGATAAAGAGGACATTAAAATATGATTGCAAATTTGGTAAACCCCAAAATAAAAACTTTGGGGTAAAAGGAAATGGGTAATAAAGGTGAAAAAAGAGGATAGAGAGATAGAAGGTCACATCTTTGAGAAATAAGGATAATGCCCGCTAAGGCCGATAATAGAGTGCTTGATGTTAACCCCCCAAGGTTTCGCCCTTCTCAAGCACTCGAAACGTTATCTGCAATTGTGGGCAAGTGATAGGGGTGAACGAATGACACAGAAACCTACAATAATTGCGTACAAAAACATTTTAAGGAAGAGATCGAGGGTCGAGCCTTCAAAATTCAGTTTAAAGGAGTGTCTGTGACAGGAAGGTAAAAAAATAGTATGAGATTTAAGGCAACGAGGCTTCCCCGTTCTCAAGAACCAGAAACGATATCAGCCCCCAATGGACTTTTTCTTTAACTTTAAAAAATGAGACTTGAGAAGGGAAGGAGCAGGTAATATAATTGGGTTTAAAAGGAGGGAAGCCGTTTATGACACGGTATAATAAAGGAGATGTTATCCTTGTTCCTTTCCCTTTTAGCGATCAAAGCACCACTAAAAAGCGTCCTGCAGTCATTGTAAGCTCTGATTAGATGAGAGGCCCATCGGTATAGTGTGCCGAATAACAGGAGGTGGAAAGGTCTGTGTCATAACGGTTTACGAGGATAAACCAAAGAAAAGATGAAAGGAGGGATTAATTTGAAACTCTGGGAAGGCGAACAGTGCGAATATTGCAATGGTTCGATTATTGAAAGAAAAGTGGACTTGCCTCGAAAGAGAGGAAAACGATATATTTTAATTAGAAATGTTCCAGTCGGAGTATGCAAAAAATGCGGCACCAGATATTATGCAGCTAATGTTCTTAAAACTATAGAATCAAGTGTTTGCGTGAGGAGAAAAGCAGAAAGAGAAATTCCAATGGCTGTATACTCATTATGAAATGCAGATGAAGAGTGAAATGTAGTTTTTGATTGCTGCCCACAACGACATTCTTTTTTTGGAGAAAAGCTGAACATGAAGACAAAAATAGGGATTATTGGAGCAACGGGTTATACAGGTGTGGAGCTTCTCCGCCTGCTTCTCCATCACCCCGAGGTGGAGGTGAGTGCGCTGACCTCCCAGAAATATGCGGGAGTCGAGATCGGACGGGTTTTTCCAAGCCTCCTGAAACACCTCCCAATAAAATGTGAGGAACTCTCCATCGATCAGATTTCAAAGAAGGCAGATTTTATCTTCACCGCTGTTCCTCATAAGACCGCCATGGAGACGGTTCCGCTTTTCTATAAAAAAGGAAAGAGAATCGTTGACCTCAGCGCCGATTTTCGTTTTCAAGATCCCATTCTTTATGAACGCTGGTATCAGAAGCATACCTGCCCGGAACTGCTTCCTGAATCGGTTTTTGGTCTGCCGGAGCTTCACCGGGAGAAGATTCGGAAGGCAAAGATTGTTGGTAACCCGGGGTGCTATCCTACGGGAGCATTGATCGGTGTCATCCCTCTGATCAACAAGGGAATGATCTCATTGGAAAGTATCGTCATCGATTCCAAATCGGCTGTGAGCGGTGCGGGAAGGGATGTGGTTCTGGAATCCCTCTTCTGTGAGGTGAACGAGGGGGTCAAAGCCTACAAGATATTTGAACACCGGCATACCCCGGAGATTGAACAGGAGTTGAGCCTGCTTGCTCAGAAAAAGGTCACGGTGACCTTTGTTCCCCATCTCATCCCGATGGACCGAGGGATTTTAACAACCCTCTATGTGAACTTTACGCAAAAGATAAAGACCGAAGATGCTTTCCATCTTTTTGAGGAACAATACCGAGAGGAACCCTTTGTCCGAATCTATCCGAAAGGAAAGCTTCCCAATACAAAAGATGTGAGAGGTTCGAATTATTGCGATATCGGGGTCATTGTGAACGAATCGGATGGTCGGGCTGTTATCGTTACAGCCATTGACAATCTGGTCAAAGGAGCCTCCGGCCAAGCCATCCAGAATATGAATATCATGCTGGGCTTCCCTGAAAAGATCGGCCTCGATGTGGTGCCCCTCTTCCCTTAAAGGTTCGGAGTAATGAGTTCGCCTGCCTTTGCCGAAGCGGCTACGCGCAGGCAGGTAGTTCGGAGTGATAATTATCAATTCTTGAGTGACTCTGCGAGGCGCTCTTATTTCCATCCTTGATTTCCATCCAACCTAAACCTAAAAGTTTAATTTAATTCTGTAACTCCGAACTCCCAACTCCGAACTCCGAACTTTACTAAACCCTTTCCATTTTACAACCCAGCGAGATTCTGTTAGATTAATTAAAAAATGCCTTGAGTCAAAGGGTAAAGGTGAAGATGCCGGTTTGGTCAATAGGTTAAGTTGTTTGTCTTCAAATTTACACCCTTAACCCTTTCACCCTCAACTAAACGGGCTTCCTAACCCTAACCTCTTTATTTTAGTTATGAAACCTTTAACCCCGATGATCAAGCAGTATCTCCAGATCAAGAGTCAATATCCCGATTCTATTCTCTTCTTCCGGATGGGCGACTTTTATGAGATGTTTTTCGAGGATGCCAAGGTGGCCTCGAAGGAGCTGGACATTGCTCTGACATCAAGGGATAAAGGCCGGAAGGACAGCATTCCCCTCTGCGGGGTCCCTTACTACACGGCTGAAACTTACATCTCCAGGTTATTGCAGAAGGGATATAAAGTGGCGCTCTGCGATCAAGTGGAGGATCCCAGGCTGGCAAAGGGAATTGTGAAGAGAGAGGTCGTCAGGGTCTACACGCCTGGCCTGGCAACGGATTCCATCCATTTGGGCACCGGAGAAAATAATTATCTGATGGGGTTCTGTGCGGAAGGGGAGGTTTTCGGTCTCGCTTTTTTGGACATCTCCACTGGCGAATTGAAGACCTGTCAGATATCGGGGTTTGAACCTTTCCTCAATGAGGCCCTCCGCAATGAGCCGAAGGAGATTCTGTCCCTCCACCGGTTTCAGGAACATCCCTGTTTTGAAGGATTTAAAAAGAGTTTTGAAAATGATCTGATCACTTTTTTAGAGGATGCGAAATTCGATTCCTTCCAATCTCCCAATGAAACCCGGGGGAATTCAATTCCCCATGAATTTCCTTTAGCAGCCATGGCTACGGAAATGGTCCTTCGCTATGCCGAGGCGAATCAGAAGAGGCCCCTCACCCATCTCAGGCCTATTACATTCTACCGGGTTCAGGATTTCATGGTCATCGATGAAGAGACCAAGAGAAATCTGGAACTGACCCAGACCCTCTTTGACAGGGAAAAGAAGGGGTCGCTTTTCTGGGTCCTGGATGAGACGATGACCGCCATGGGAAGTAGAAAACTGAAACAGTGGTTGAATTACCCCTTGATGGATATCGTGGAGATCGAACGCCGTCTGGAAGGCGTCTCCGAACTGAAGGAGAAGAAAATCGAGAGGAAGCGAGTGAGGGAGTCTTTAAAAGGGGTTCAGGATATTGAGAGACTCGCCTCCCGGATCTTCCTCGGACATGGCAATGCGAGGGATATCATCGGATTAAAAAATTCCCTCAAACACCTGCCCGATCTAAAAATCCTTCTCCAGGCCTTTGCATCATCCATCATCAAAGATTTAACCCGGGAGATAGAAGGGTTCGACGCTCTTTTTCAATTTCTCGAATCCTCCCTCATTGAAAATCCTCCCCTGACGGTTAAAGAGGGAGGCATGATCAAACCCAACTATAACAGAGAACTGGATGACTTAAGGGAGATCGGCCGGGAAGGGAAGAAATGGATCCTTCAACTGGAGGCAGAGGAGAGGAAGAAATCAGGAATCTCTTCCTTAAAGGTTCGCTACAACCAGGTCTTCGGATATTACATTGAAGTGACCAAGATCAATCTCCACCTCGTTCCGGACCATTATATTCGAAAACAAACCCTGGTGAATGCCGAACGGTTCATCACACCGGAGCTCAAGGAGTTCGAAGTCAAGGTATTAGGCGCAGAGGAAGCGATCTGTCAATTGGAATACAGGCTGTTTGAGGAGATACGAAACAAAGTCTCTGAGGAGACGCCAAGACTCCAGAAGACAGCATCCGCCGTCGCTGTGATTGATATCCTCTGTTCCATGGCAGAAGTCGCTGACCGTTACGATTACAGCCGGCCATTGATGGACGAGGGTGAAGAGATTGCGATTCAGGACGGCAGGCACCCTGTCCTGGAGCGAATGTCCCTTTCTGAAAGATTTGTTCCCAATGATACTTTTCTCAATCTTCACGAACATCAGATCCTCATTATTACCGGGCCCAATATGGCTGGCAAATCGACCTACTTGAGACAGGTGGCGCTTATCATCCTGATGGCCCAGATGGGGAGCTTCGTGCCCGCAAGTGAAGCCCGAATCGGGGTAGTGGATCGGATCTTTACCCGAATCGGCGCTCTGGACAACATTATGCGGGGACAGAGCACCTTTATGGTGGAGATGATGGAGACGGCTCGCATTCTAAACCAGGCCACCTCGAAGAGCCTCGTCATTCTGGATGAGATCGGGAGGGGAACAAGCACCTTTGACGGATTGAGTATTGCGTGGTCCGTGGCAGAACATCTCCATGACCATCCCCTGCTCAGGCCAAGGACACTTTTCGCAACCCACTATCACGAATTGACGGAATTGGCCCTGACAAAAGAGAGGGTAAAGAATTATAATGTGGTGGTGAAGGAGTGGGGAGGGGAGATCATCTTTCTGCGGAAGATTGTGGAGGGGGGAACCAATCGGAGCTATGGCATTCAGGTGGCCAGGCTCGCAGGCCTTCCCGTAAAGGTGATCGACAGGGCAAGGGAGATCCTTTCCAATCTTGAAAGGGGAGAACTGGATGCGACAGGGATGCCGAAGATTGCGAAGACAAAGGCAGGGGTCTCGAAGCGTCAGCCCCCACCGCAACTTTCCCTCTTCGGGAAACCCGATCCCATTCGTTCCGAATTGAAGGAGATCAATCCCGATCAGTTGACCCCTCTCGAAGCCCTTCATATTCTAAACGAGTTGAAGAAGAAGGCGGAAAAGGATGAATAGGGATTCCAAATCCAAATTTCAAAATCCAAATGTCAAATGAATGACAAAGTTCATAATTACGTAACTCAACCCTTCAGGGTTGATTGTAATCAAGGCTAAAGCCTTGAGTTACATCCTTTGAACTTCGGATTTGATTTAACATTTGCCTGCCTGCGGTAGGCAGGAGTGAGGGAGTCATGTAGCGTCGGCATTTAATGCCGACGAAAGGCCAATGTAAGATGTTCGACTTTTCAAAGGCGAGATCAAAGATGGTGGAGGAACAGATCGTCGCAAGGGGAATCAAGGATTCCCGGGTGATCGCTGCGATGAAGAAAGTTCCCCGTCATCTCTTTGTTGAAGAGGCGCTACAGAGTCAGGCTTACAATGATCATCCACTGCCCATTGGAGAGAAACAGACCATCTCCCAGCCTTATATGGTTGCCCTGATGACCGAGACGATGGAGTTGAAGGGCGGAGAGAGGGTTCTGGAGATCGGCGCAGGTTCGGGTTATCAGACAGCGGTTTTGGGGGAACTGGCTCAGGAGGTCTATTCGGTTGAAAGGATTCGCCCGCTGGCCATGAGAGCCAGAAAGTTGCTTTATGATCTGGGATATTTCAATGTGGAGATCAAAATCTTTGATGGGACCTATGGGTGGATGGAGAAGAGTCCCTTCGACGCCATCATCGTCACAGCAGGGGCTCCTGATATTCCGCAGCCCCTCTATGATCAATTGGCAATGGGAGGAAGACTGGTCATCCCTGTGGGAGACGCCGCTGTTCAGGACCTTTTCCGCATTACAAAGACGGAAGAGGGGATGAAGAAAGAGGACCTCGGTGGTTGTCGATTTGTCAAATTGATCGGGAGATATGGTTGGGGGAACGAGTGAGAGAGTGAACAGAATATTCTATTATCTCTTCCTCATCTCAGTAATATTTCTCGTCAGCGCCTGTGCTCGCCATCGAGTGGTCATCGAAAAGAGACCTTCTCCCCCGGAAAGGAAGGGGGTCTATCATGTGGTGGAAAAACACCAGACCCTCTACCGCATTTGCAAAACTTATGGAGTCGATGTCAAAGAGGTGGCTTCATTGAATGGCATTACGGATCCCGGGAAGATCCAGGCGAGCCAGAGAATTTTTATTCCCGGAGCAAAGAGGGTTTTAAAGGTTGAAGTCTATATTGAAGATGTGGTTGAAGAATCGGGTGAAAGGGAGAAGATTGTCTATAAAAAACTGAATTTTATCTGGCCGGTGGAAGGGAGATTAGGGGATGTATTTAATGAGGCAGAGGGTAAAAGGCATATGGGAATTGATATTTCTTCTCCTGTGGGGACGGCGATCAAAGCCTCCAATGCCGGAAGGGTTATTTATTCAAGCAATACGATCCGGGGATATGGGAATCTCATCATCCTCCGCCACTCCGAGGAGTTTGCGACGGTCTATGGGCACAACGAAGTGAATCTCGTGGAAGAGGGGGAGTGGGTGGAAAGGGGACAGGTCATCGGAAAAGTCGGACAGACCGGAAGAGCCACCGGGCCTCATCTCCACTTCGAGATCAGAAAAAATAATAAGGCCATCGACCCTTTATTGTTCCTAAAATAAATTCTCCACAAAGAATCGAAATGCATGAAACTACGAAAATCCAGTACGCTTCCATATCTATCGAAATTTAATGCAAGTAAGTGCAAAATGAAATGTAAACTCCTTCCCTGATATTTTTACTTCCCTATTTTTTGAAATTGGTGTTTATAAAAATTTGTATTTAATAATTGATAGCCTTGATCCTGAGGGACAGATAACTTCTTTGATAATTGCATTGCTGCAGTATAATAATGTCCAGGAAAACGTTATGCTGCATAAAAGGCCACCTTCAGGCCCGTTTAGGACTCAAGGGGGCATTTTAAAAGGATGGAAGGGTTGGTGTTTAGGAGAGGAAACATCGCAGCAGCATAAATAATAATGTAAGTGAAAGTGATTTATGCGATACGGAATATGCATAGGTTTCAATTTTGATGGCACATTCTTTGACGAAAGGATCGTGGTGCCTTATGACAAGAGGTCGCTCGAAATAATCATGGGCAAGCTGCATGATTCTCATCGCGTTAGGGCAGCATACGGAAGTGGGCACGAGCATAAGGCCGTGTTCCAAACGATTTCCCATTTCTTGAGTGAGTTGTCATGGAAGCTCCGGATTCAACTGTACGCTGACGTTTGCGTCTACGGGACTGGCCTACCTGACTGTAGCTCCCAGAATTATTTCCCCCGATCGGAACAGTACTTCATTCACGACTTCAAACAAGAGGTTTTTGAGAACGACCAGCATCTTGCGCTCGGATTCTATCGGGAAGGTTTTGGCTCCCCAAGCCCATTTTACCGGTTCTTAAGTTTTTACAAAATCCTCGAAATCCCATTCAGAGATGGAAGTGACAAAGGAAAATGGGTAGGCTCACTTATTCCAAGGCTTTCAGAATCAAGGGATAGTCTGCAGTACTTGAGGAGAAACGGGGTCAACGACGTAGCAAAATGGATATTTGAAGAAGGACGAAACGGACTCTCTCACGCATATAAGAAAAGGCAAGGGTCAATCGTCGACATAACGGCTTTTGACTATTGGCAAAACATAGTATGGGCAAACGAGATCGTGCGGGAAATGGCTGAAATTACCATGATTGAGAAGCTGTCTGTTCCGGAACGGTGTGAGCTCACTTAACCATTGGCTGCGCCGGATCGCACAAAAATCGGGATCCTGTTGATCCGCGCCGTTGTATGGATAAATAGAAGCCACGACAGCGTCATACATAAACGAAATAACAGTTCATTGCAGGCATAAAAAGGAGGAAAGAGTAATGTCAATTATTATTTCAATACTTCTAATTATCTTTGCTTTATTTAATGCCTATTGTATTTTTATGATCAGACAGTTAAGAGCATCTTTGAAAAAATTCATATAATTCCAAAGGAGCTGGGTTGTATAAATTAGGTAAATATGAAGAGGCCGTTAGAGTTTTTGACGAAGCAATTAAATTGAATCCCCAAGATGTTAAGGCCTATAATTTTAAGGGCCTTGCATTAAGTAAACAGGGCAAATATGAAGAAGCCATTGCTGTATTCAATGATGTAATTAACTTGGATCCCAATAATGTTATAGCTTATTGTGATAAAGCTTCTGCAATAAGCGAACTGGGTAAACATGAAGAAGCTTTGGGAATATATGATGCAGGAATTAAGACTAATCCCCAAAATACACTGCCCTATTTTAATAAAGGTGTATTATTTGGAAAATTGGGTAAATATGAAGAGGCTATTAATATGTTTAATGAAGTAATAAAAATAGATCCAAGGGATACCGAGGCTAATAATTATAAAGCTCTTATGTTAGAAAAACTAAGGAATAGATAGAAAAAATGGAACAATGGAAAGTGGCATGATGGGTATCGGCATCTATATCAAAGAAAGGTTAAAGGAGTTCTCTATCAAGAGAAAAGGGGATGGTTCTATTTAATTTCGACGGTATTCTTGATAAATTAGAACCGTCCCCTTTTTCCAAATGAACAAGACGGTACTGGTATTGGACCTTTAGCAAGGTGGATTTTGGGATTTAAGGATGTACATAGAGTCCTTGGCTGGATTTAAGAATTGCTTAAATTTTAACAAAATGGTATTTTTAGTCAAAAATGAGGGTGAAAACATTGGTTGGGGCTACGTAAGAAAGGTGACAATATAAGGTGACAATATGAAATCGCACATTGAAGAGGTAAAGAATAAAATCCTTCCAATTTTGCAGCATTACGGTGTAAAAAGAGCAGGGCTGTTTGGGTCATGTGTTCGCGATGAAATGATAAAAGATAGCGATGTTGATATATTGGTTGAAATTGAGAAGGATATCAGCTTGCTTGATTTTGTTGGTCTAAAACTGGAAATTGAGGACGTTTTGAAGAGGAAGGTCGATTTAGTGGAATACAACACCATCAAACCCCTTCTCAAGGAGAGGATTCTAATCGAACAAGTGATCATTCTATGAAGAGAGATGTGAGAGTTTATATTGAGGATATCTTGGAAAGTATCGGGAAAGTCGAAGAATACACAAGAGGGATCACGAAAGAAAATTTCCTCGATAATTCTCAGATTCAAGATGCAGTTTTCAGACGTTTGGAAATTATTGGTGAAGCTGTTAAGAAAACCCCCCAAGAGTTTAAAGATAGATATTCAGGGATACCATGGAAAAAGATTGCGGGAATGAGAGATATTCTTATCCATGAATACTCAGAGGTAAGTTTAGGGCGGATTTGGAAGGTTGCCAAGGAAGACATTTTTGATTTGAGGAAAGAGGTGCTAAAAATAAAGGAAGACCTTAAGAAGGAAGATGTTTAGAGGAGAAGAAGGGTTTCTCAAATTAGAACGAATAGAATAACTCTGTTGGACATCACCTCTGCAAAAATCTGCCTATTAACTCTTTTCTTGATATTCTAATGAGTGCATTTCTTTTGACTAATCATGCAGATGGGTTCTATGATTTTCATCTTCTTGCCGAGGACGATCAATCCTTCGATCGAGGTGAAAGGCTGTTGACCTGATATGCGAATTCTCGCCATTGAGACATCGTGTGATGATACCGGTGCGGCGGTTATTATAAATGGAAGGAAGATTCTCTCCAATGTGGTCTCCTCCCAGGAAGCGGTTCATCAGAAGTACGGAGGTGTCGTCCCGGAACTGGCATCGAGAAGGCATATCGAATCGATCGTTCCTGTTGTGACAGAAGCCCTGGAAGCGGCAAAGGTGACATTGAAAGAGATCAATGGCATCGCCGTCACTCAGGGACCGGGATTGGTGGGTTCCCTTCTGGTCGGTCTCTCCTTTGCCAAATCTTTGGCCTTTGCCAGAGGATTGCCCCTGGTGGGAGTCAATCATATCGAAGCCCATCTCTCTGCGATTTTCCTTGAGAAAGAATCTCCAAAATTTCCTTTTATCGGGCTGGTGGTCTCAGGAGGCCATACTTCTCTTTTCCGTGTGGACGGATTCGGGAAATATAAGAGATTAGGCCAGACGAGAGATGATGCCGCAGGGGAAGCCTTTGATAAGGTGGCAAAGCTCCTGGGACTGGGATATCCGGGAGGACCGATCATTGATGAACTGGCAAAAACAGGGAATCCGAAAGCCATTCGATTTCCCAGGGCATCCCTCGGGAAGAACTCCATGGACTTCAGTTTCAGCGGACTGAAGACAGCTGTGGTGAATTTCGTTAAGGCTTACCCCGAACCCCCAGGGGGTTATCCGGAGAATCTTATTCGGGATATCGTTTCGAGTTTCCAGGAAGCCGCAGTGGAGGTACTGGTGAAAAAGACGCTTCAAGCCGCCCAATCTCAGGGGTTGGAAAGAATCGTTCTTTCAGGAGGGGTAGCAGCCAATCAGTGCCTTCGGCAGAGGATAAAAGAGGAGTCCTTCAAACAGAAATTGAAAGTTTATCTCCCCTCTCCCTTCTTTTGTACAGACAACGCCGCCATGGTGGGCGTGGTGGGATATGAATATTTAAAACGAGGGATCCGGTCACCTCTATCCCTCAATGCCTTTTCAAATTTACCCCTCAATGGTATGTAGAGGGTAGAGAGTGGGAGGTGGTTTATTTAATTTTCCACTTTCCACATCCCACGCGCCACCTTCTGAAAGATAACAGGCACGGATCACAATCCACGAGTCACGAAAAAATGGTATCTATCCGAAAAGAGTTAGCAGAATACGGATTGATCCCCCATAAGGGCTTGGGTCAGCATTTCCTCATCGACCGGAATATTTTAAACAAAGTGATCCGGACAGCCCGGATTGAAAAAGAAGATACGGTTTTAGAGGTCGGATCTGGTCTGGGCGAGATGACTCTTGCCCTCGCCCGTCTGGCAAAAAGAGTAATTGCCGTTGAGATCGATTCCAGATTGGTGGAGATACTGAGGAATAAGATTCAAGCCTACCCCAACGTGGAAATAATCGAGAGTGATATTTTAAAAATTAATTTCGACCAGTTAATTGATCCGAAAAGTCAGCTGATCAAGGTGGTGGCCAACCTGCCTTATCAGATTTCAACGCCTCTCCTCTTCCGTTTCGTTGATTCGAGGGAGAATTTTTTGACCCTTACCCTTATGCTTCAAAAAGAGGTGGCAGAGAGACTGGTTGCCCCTCCGGGAGGAAAGGAATACGGCCCATTATCGATTTTCGTTCAACTGGTGACGGTTCTGTCAATCAAGTTTTTTATCAAACCTTCTGCCTTCTTCCCTTCCCCGAAGGTTGACTCAGCCGTAGTCCACATGGAATGGAGGAAAAGGCCGATGGTGGAATTGAGTGATGAGGAGTGGTTTAAGAAAGTGGTCAGGGCCTGTTTCAATTACCGCAGAAAGACCCTGGTCAATGGGCTGAAACATTCCGGAATTTCCTTTCCGCACGATATGGAACAGAGGATAGAGAATATCGGAATAGACCCACGAAGAAGGCCGGAGACCCTGACCATCCAGGAATTCGCAAATCTGGCAGATGCCCTGAAATATTGAGAAAATTGGAACACTTTAGATTTTTGAAAAAATAACATCAAGTGGAATAAAAATCCCCCTTAATCCCCCTTTTTCAAAGTGGGAGACACTAATTCCCCTCCCTTTTATACCTGCCTGCCGGCAGGCAGGAAGGGAGGCGGGGAGGGATTATTTCTTTCCTCAAGAGCTAAAATGATAAAAAAAATTCTATTTGCAAATTAGTCAAAGGGTGATTATTTTTTGGTTAAATGTGACTTTGGGGAGTGAAAGAATATGAATATCGATAAATTCACGCTGAAAGCTCAAGAATCTCTGCAGGAAGCCAAGGGTCTTGCTGAAAGGAGGAACCATCAGCAGATCGATGTGGAACACCTTCTATCAGCCCTTCTGTTGCAGAAAGAAGGGATTGTCATTCCCATTCTCCAGAAATTAGGGGCCAATCCCGATTTAATCATTTCTCAACTGGAGGGGGAATTGAATCGAATTCCAAAGGTGACAGGCGGAGGGGCAGCGCAGCCCTACCTTTCGAGCCGGCTCAGCGAGATTTTAAATATGGCCTGGAAAGAGGCAGAAAGGTTGACGGATGAGTATCTATCCACTGAGCACCTTCTCATCGCTATTGCTGATGTGAAGGGAGGGCCTTCCGATCAGATTCTTCAGAGAAACGGGGTGTCGAAGGATGCGATCTTCAGGGTCCTGCAGGAGATACGGGGATCTCATCGGGTAATGGATCAGAACCCGGAGGAGAAATATCAGGCTCTGAAGCGTTACAGCAGGGACCTCACAGAGGAGGCGAGAAAGGGAAAGCTCGACCCTGTCATTGGAAGGGACGAAGAGATTCGCAGGGTCATTCAGGTTCTCTCCCGGAGGAAGAAAAACAATCCTGTGCTGATCGGTGAACCGGGCGTGGGTAAGACAGCGATCGTAGAAGGGTTGGCACAGAGGATCGTCAAGGGAGATGTCCCCGAGACCCTGAAGAATAAGAAGGTGGTTGCCCTCGATCTGGGAGCCTTAATTGCCGGAGCCAAATTCCGTGGGGAGTTTGAGGAGAGACTGAAGGCAGTGCTCAAGGAGATCCAGGCCGCAGCAGGCAACATCATCCTCTTCATCGACGAACTCCATACCCTGGTGGGAGCGGGAGCAGCAGAAGGTGCGATCGATGCCTCCAATATGCTCAAACCCGCTCTGGCAAGGGGGGAACTCCGGTGTGTGGGCGCCACCACACTCAACGAGTACAGGAAGTATGTAGAGAAGGACGCGGCTCTTGAGAGAAGATTTCAGCCGATCTATGTGGCACAGCCTTCTGTGGAGGATACCATTGCGATTTTAAGGGGACTGAAGGAACGTTACGAGGTCCACCATGGCGTGAAGATCAAGGATTCGGCCCTCATTGCTGCTGCCATGCTTTCTCACCGATATATCTCAGAGCGTTTCCTCCCGGATAAAGCGGTCGATCTGATCGATGAGGCAGCATCGAGGCTGAGAATCGAGATCGACAGCGTGCCCATGGAGATCGACGAAGTCCAGCGAAGGGTGATGCAGTTGGAGATTGAGCGACAGGCCTTGAAGAAGGAGAAGGACAAGGCCTCAGTGGAGAGATTGAAGAAAATAGAAAAGGAACTGGCAGATCTGAAGAATGAGGTTCAGGAGAAAACCCTTAAATGGGAGAATGAGAAGAAGGCTATTTCCCGGATCCGTCAGATCAAAGAGCAGATAGAGAAGACGAAACAGATGATGAAGGAGGCGGAGCGGGAAGTCGATTATTCGCGATTGGCTGAGTTGCAGTACGGGGAGATGTCCAGGCTTGAAAATGAATTGAAACATGAGGAGGAAAAGCTTGCCACACTCCAGAAGAGTGAAAAAATGTTGAAAGAGGAAGTGGATGAAGAGGATATGGCCGAGGTTGTATCCAAGTGGACAGGCATCCCGGTTTCAAGGATGCTGGAAGGCGAGGTGGAGAAGCTCATCCGCATGGAGGAGAGGTTGAGTCAGAGGGTCGTGGGTCAGAGTGATGCGATCGTTGCTGTTTCCAATGCGGTGAGAAGGGCGAGGGCAGGATTGCAGGATCCGAATCGGCCCATCGGGTCCTTCATCTTTATGGGACCCACCGGCGTGGGAAAGACAGAATTGGCCCGCGCCCTGGCCGAGTTTCTCTTCGATAATGAGCAGGCCATGGTGAGGATCGACATGTCCGAATTCATGGAGAAACATTCGGTTGCACGGCTCATCGGAGCGCCGCCAGGATATGTGGGCTATGAGGAAGGGGGGTATCTCACCGAGGCCATTCGGAGAAGACCCTATTCGATTGTCCTCATGGATGAGATTGAGAAGGCCCATCCGGAAGTATTCAACATCCTGCTTCAGATTCTGGATGATGGGAGATTGACCGATGGGCACGGTAGAACAGTGGACTTTAAAAATACGGTGGTGATCATGACTTCCAATATTGGGAGTCAATGGATTGTGGATCTGGGAGAGAAGGATTATGAAGAGATGCGGCGTCGGGTGATGGATGCTGTGAGGACCCAGTTCAAGCCAGAATTTCTGAATCGGATTGACGAGTTGGTCATCTTTCATAGCCTCGGAATAGAGGAGATTACGGCGATTGTTGAGATTCAGGCGAAGAAACTCGAAAAGAGGCTTCTGGAAAGACGGATACAGCTTAAGATGACGGAAAAAGCGAAGGGATTTTTAGCAAAGGAGGGATTTGATCCTGCCTATGGTGCGCGTCCTCTTAAGCGTGTGATTCAAAAAGAGATTCAGGATAGACTGGCATTGAAGATATTGGAGGGGAAATTTAAGGAAGGAGATACTGTCACCGTTGATATGGATGGGAAGAAAGAGGAATTGGTATTCAGGGCATAGGGCGATAAGTTAAGAATTTTCTTGACAATTATTTTAAAAGGGGCTATACATACAGGGAATTTTGAGAGCCTGGGCGATGGCAGGCAGGGAAGTTATAGGCACGTAGCTCAGGGGGAGAGCGCTACCTTGACGCGGTAGAAGTCTGGGGTTCAAATCCCCACGTGCCTACCATTTAAACCATTTTATTAAGAAGTAAAGCATAACCAATTGAAAAGACAGATATTTTAATGAAAGAAAACGAAGAGGCATCATTCATTATTTACCGTGGATGATGCTTCTTGCATTTCAATCAGGGCAAAAATGGAAGAGGGAATCACAATTACATTACCGGATGGTATGAAGAGATCGGTTGCGAAAGGAACGAAACTTCTGGAATTTTCTGATCAGGAGGTTGTAGCCGCACAGGTGAATGGTGTTCTGGTCGATCTCTCCCATCCCTTGAAAAAAGATGCATCAATTTCATATATTCCGGTCCATTCAAAAAAGGGGCTTGAAATATTGCGTCATTCCGCTGCCCATGTGATGGCTCAGGCCGTCAAAGAGCTCTATCCTTCTGTGAAACTCACCTTCGGTCCATCCACGGATACCGGATTCTATTACGATTTTGATTACGACCGTCCCTTCACTCCCCAGGATCTCGAGGCCATCGAGAAGAGGATGTCTGAGATCGTTCAAAAAGATGAACCATTTGTCCGAAGGGAGGTTTCAAAGGAAGAGGCCGTGGAATCATTTAAAAGGGCGGGCGAGACATATAAAGTCGATCATTTAGAAGACCTTCCTAACCAGGTCTCTCTATACCGCCAGGGGTCCTTTCTGGATCTATGTGAAGGCCCCCATCTTCCTTCGGCAGGGGGAATCAAGGCGTTTAAACTCTTAAATGTTTCAGGAACCTACTGGAGGGGAGATGCCCGGAATCAGGTATTGCAGCGGATTTACGGAACAGCCTTCCCGGACCTTCAGGGGCTGAAGGATTATCTCCATATGCTTGAGGAGGCGAGGAAACGAGACCATCGAAAACTGGGGAAGGAACTCGACCTCTTCAGCCTTAGTGAAGAGGCTGGTCCGGGTCTTGTGATTTATCACCCCAAGGGCGCTCTCCTCCGTACGATATTGGAAGATTTCGAGAGAAAGGAACATCTGAAACGGGGTTATCAGATTGTCATCGGTCCCCAGCTCTTAAAACTGGACCTGTGGAAGCGATCCGGACATTTTGAAAATTATCGGGACAAGATGTATTTCACAAAAGTGGAGGACGCCGAATACGGGATCAAGCCCATGAACTGCCTTGCCCATATGCTGATATACAGATCGCAGATCAGGAGTTTTCGAGATCTTCCTCTGCGCTACTTTGAACTGGGCACTGTCCATCGGCATGAAAAATCCGGGGAACTCCACGGACTCCTCCGGGTGAGAGGCTTTACTCAGGATGATGCCCATATCCTCTGTCGGCCTGATCAACTCAACGACGAGATCTGCGCCATCATCGATTTCGTCGATGATGTGATGAAAGTCTTCGGGTTCGAATATGAGGTGGAACTGAGCACCCGGCCGGAGAAGTCGATCGGAACCGATGAGGACTGGGAGGAAGCAACCCAGGCCCTCCTCAATGCCCTCAAGGGAAAGAACCTTCCCTTTGAGATCAATGAAGGAGAGGGGGCATTCTACGGTCCGAAGATCGATGTGAAGCTTAAGGATGCCCTGAATCGGAGATGGCAATGCGCGACCATCCAGGTTGACTTCGCCATGCCTGAAAGATTTGATCTCACCTATGTTGGAAGTGGTGGAGAGCGGCACAGGCCTGTGATGCTCCACCGGGTGATCCTCGGAGCTATGGAGAGGTTCATCGGGGTGCTCATTGAGCATTTTGCAGGGGCTTTCCCGGTCTGGCTTGCTCCGGTCCAGGCCATCCTTTTAACGGTGACGGACCGGCACATCCCCTATGGAGAGCGGGTCTACCAGCAATTGATTCAGAAGGGGATTCGGGTTGAGAAGGATTTCAGGAATGAGAAGCTGGGGTTCAAGATTCGGGAGGCACAGATTCAGAAGATCCCTTATATGCCGGTCATAGGAGATAAGGAGGAGAAGGAGGAAACCATCTCTCCGCGTTTAAGGAATGGAGAAGCAATGAAGGGGATGAAGGTTGAAGACTTTATCCAACGGGTTGAATCTGAATATCCATCCATTTAAATCGAATGTGGAGAGTTGAATGTGGATTTGAACCACTGACCACTTTCTACCTTCTACGTTCTAATAAAAAAGGAGGTGATGTTTATCGTCAAGGGTGTGCGCATCAATCGCGAGATTCGGGCGAGGGAGGTAAGGGTCATCGACCCTGAAGGAAAACAGTTGGGGGTCATCCCATTGGTAGAGGCCCTTCGGACAGCGGTCAGTTTTGATTTAGATCTGGTGGAGGTTTCTCCGAAATCGGAACCACCGGTCTGTCGTATCATGGACTATGGGAAGTTCAAATATCAACAGAGCAAAAAAGCCCATGATGCGAAGAAGAAACAAGCTGTGGTCCATATCAAGGAAGTGAAGATGAGACCGAAGACCGAAGCCCACGATTTACAGTTTAAACTCCGGCATATCGAGCGTTTTTTAAAAGAGGGAAATAAGACTAAAATCGCCATCATCTTCAGGGGCAGGGAGATCGCCCATCCCGAACTTGGGAGGCAGTTGATGGAGCGGATCACTGAGCAGGCAAAAGAGTGGGGGAAGGTGGAACAACCTGCCAAATTTGAGGGAAGGAATTATGTCATGATTCTGTCTCCTCTGCCGAGCCAGAAGACAACTTGATCCTCAATTGCGGAATGCTGAACAATAAGTCGCATCGTCTAATAGTCCAATAGTCATATAGTCGAAAATTCAGAGACTATCAGACTGACAGAATAAGCGACTAAACGAAGAAAAGGAGGATAGTGTGCCCAAGTTAAAAACGAACCGAGGAGCGGCAAAACGATTCAAAAAGACCGGGACTGGAAAAGTTAAGGCAAAAAAGGCCTTTGCCCGGCATATCCTGACGAAGAAATCGGCCAACCGGAAACGAGGCCTCAGGAGATCCAAATTGATTGGGAAATCGGATGCGAAAGGAATCGAAAAACTGATTCCCTATATATAAATAAAAACGATAAGCGCTTAGCGCTATGTGCATAGCAGTAACTTCATTTGGAAGGAGTATCGACGATGCCAAGGGTAAAAGGTGGACCGAAGACAAGAAAGAGAAGAAAAAAGGTCTTAAAAATGGCAAAGGGCTATGTGGGAGGACGGAGCCGGCTCTACCGATCGGCAGTGGATGCCGTCCATCGCGCCTTAGCTTATGCCTATCGGGATCGGAGAGCGAGAAAGAGGGATTTCAGAAGGTTGTGGATCACCCGGATCAATGCGGCAGCAAGGCTTCATGGCCTTTCCTACAGCCGTCTGATGGATGCCCTGAAGAAAGCCCATGTCGAGCTGGATAGAAAGATACTGGCCGAACTGGCAGTGAGTGATCCCGGCGCCTTTTCAAAGATTGTTGAGAAGACCAGGACAAGCGGTTTAGCACAGAAGAAGGAATAAGTCTTGAAAGAGGAGATGCAAAAGATCCAGAAGGAATGTTTGGATTCCCTCACTGAGGCAAAGACCGAGAAAGATCTCTCCGAGATTCGGGTCAGGGTGCTGGGAAGAAAGGGGATTCTGACGCAACTTCTCAAACACTTGGGGACACTTCCTGAAGCAGAACGGAGGGAGTCAGGCAGAAGAGCGAATCAGATCAAAGAGGACCTGGAAACAAAGATTGAGGAAGCCCTTCGCCATATCCGGGAACGGGAAGAGAAGGAGGTCTTAGAGAAGGAGAAGATCGATGTGACGCTTCCTGGCAGAAGAATGCCTGTCGGGAGGAGACATCCTATTACTCAAACCCTGTATGAGGTTATCGATATCTTCTCGCGATTGGGTTTTGAGGTGGTGGAAGGGCCCGAGGTGGAACTGGACTATTACAATTTCGAAGCCCTCAACATTCCCAAGGGGCATCCTGCGAGGGAGATGCAGGCCACCTTCTTTATTTCGGAAGATGTGGTCTTGAGAACACACACCTCGCCCGTTCAGGTGAGGACAATGGAGAAGAGGAGGCCGCCTGTACGCGTGATCTGTCCAGGGGCGGTCTATCGTTGCGATTCAGATCCAACCCACTCCCCCATGTTTCATCAGGTTGAGGGCCTTCTAGTGGACAAGGGGATCACCTTTTCAGACTTAAAAGGGGTCTTGACCGTCTTCGTCCATCAGATGTTTGGCAGGGAGACGAAACTCCGGTTCCGTCCCAGTTTCTTTCCCTTCACGGAACCAAGCGCGGAAATTGATATCGAATGCTTCATCTGCGGGGGAAGGGGATGCGGGGTCTGTTCCGGTACAGGATGGCTGGAGATTCTGGGATCCGGAATGGTCGACCCTGCTGTCTATCAATTTGTGAACTATGACCCTGAAGAGGTGACTGGCTTTGCATTCGGGATGGGCATCGAGCGGATCGCGATGCTGAAATATGGAATCAACGATATTCGACTTTTTTTCAACAATGATCTAAGGTTTCTGAAACAGTTCTGAGTTCGGAGATCGGAGTTCGGAGTATCAAAACTAAATACTCTAGACTGATAAAATTTTAGATTACGAATTGCGGATTGCGGAATTAAAAGTTCGGAGTCATTCGTTCGGTGTTCGGAGTTTTTATTTTCTATTTTTACTCCGAACTCCCAACCCCGAACTCCGAACTATATTTTCCAATCCGAGATTGGAAAATTATGAAGGTTAGCCTCAACTGGCTCCGAGATTATGTGGATATCCGGATGGGGGAAAAGGAGTTGATCAACCTCCTCACCATGGGAGGGTTGGAGGTTGAGAGGGCGACCCCAATAGGCGAAGGATTCGAGAAGATCGTTGTGGCTGAGATCAACTCCGTTCGAAGGCACCCCAATGCTGACCGCCTCTCTCTGGTCGAGGTGAGAACCGCTCAGGAGAAATTTTCGATTGTCTGCGGTGCCACGAATATCAGAGAAGGGCAGAGAGTTCCCCTGGCCCTCATCGGAGCTCGACTTACCAATGGAGTAGAAATCAAGAAGTCGAAGATAAGGGGGGAGACCTCTGAGGGAATGCTCTGTTCGGAGATCGAGCTCGGCTTAGGCAAGGAAGCCTCCGGGATTATGATCCTCAATCCTGAGATTCCTCTGGGCATGAATTTAGGTGAGGCCCTCGGCATGAAGGATATGATCCTCGATGTCAGCATCACACCCAATCGGCCTGACTGTCTCAGTGTGATCGGAGTGGCCAGAGAGATTGCGGCCCTCACGCATCAGGGGGTGAAATATCCGAACTCTTCATTTTCTGACCAGGGCAGTGAGATTCATCAAAGAACCTCTGTCACCATTCTCGATCCGGACCTCTGCCCCCGTTATGTGGCAAGGATGATTGAGGGAATTCGAATCGGTCCCTCTCCTTATTGGATGAAGAATCGATTGGAGAAGGTGGGGATTCGTTCCATCAATAATGTCGTTGATGTGACCAACTATGTTATGATGGAGTATGGTCAGCCCCTTCACGCCTTCGATTTTGAACTGTTAGAAGAAGGGAGAATCGTCGTTCGAAGGGCTCAGAGGGGTGAAACGTTTACCACCCTGGACGGGGTAAAGAGGATCCTCGACGAAGAGATGCTCATGATTTGCGATGGAACAAAACCGGTTGCCGTTGCCGGCGTGATGGGAGGCCTCAACTCGGAGATCAGAGAGGAGACCCGAACCGTCCTTCTGGAAAGTGCGTACTTTCATCCGATGAACAATCGAAGGACCTCCAGAAAGCTCGGTCTTGAGACAGAGGCATCCTACCGTTTCGGAAGAGGGATTGATTATGGGGGTTGTCTGACATTTGCTAACCGCGCAGCCGGATTGATTCAAGAACTAACAGGAGGAAGGCTTATCGAAGGGGTGGTCGATGCCTATCCAAAACCCATCCAGCCGACCCCGATCCGTTTGAGCGTCCGAAAAGTTTATCAGATCCTGGGAACCGAGATTCCAGCCAGACAGGTGAGGGCTTACCTAAAGGATCTGGGGATAAATGTTCGCGAAGAGGAGGGAGATGTCCTGATGGCAACCCCTCCTTCATTTCGAGGCGATCTGGAGAGGGAGATCGATCTCATTGAGGAGGTGGCCCGGCTGGACGGGTTCGAAAAAATCCCGCTCACCCTTCCGAAAGGACCTCCTTCATCAGAGGAGAGAAGCAAGGAGTTCGTCCTTGAAAGAAAGGCAAAAGACCTTCTCATCCAGCACGGTTACAATGAAGTGATCACTTACAGTTTTACCTCTTACGGCTCTTTGGATTCCGTTTATCTTCCTCCGGATGACCCGAGGAGAAAGTTCCTTCGCATCCTGAACCCCCTGACAGAAGACTCTTCCATGATGAGAACTTCTTTGCTCCCGGGCCTGATGGAGACGGCCCGTTACAATCTCTCCTATAAGAATGTCGACTTCAAACTCTTCGAATTGAAAAAGGTCTATCTCCCCCGGGAAGGAGAAAGACTTCCCAAAGAGGTCAAACAGTTAGCAGGTCTGGCCGTGGGAATGGAAGGAGACCTCCATTGGGCAGCGGGTCAGAGGCCGATCGATTTTTATGATGTCAAAGGTTGCATCGAAGACATCTTCGAGGGACTGCAGATCAAGGGGGTAAAATTTAACAGGGCAGAGGATGTCCCTTATCTCCATCCCGGAAAGGCATCGAGGATCGTTCTCGGAGAAGAGGTTCTGGGTTTTCTGGGCGAGGTCCATCCTCGGGTTTTAAGCCATTATGAGATGGATGGCGAGGCCTATCTTTTTGAAATCGATTTCGACCAGACAGTGAAATATGCAGGAGGAGGGAGAAGCTTTCGACCGCTTCCGAAATTTCCAGCCGTTTACAGGGATCTTTCCATCGTAGTCGATGATCACCTCGAAGTGGAGAAGGCGGGAGAGGCGATCCGGATGCTTCGGCAACCCTTCATTGATGAGGTCACCCTCTTTGATGTCTATCGAGGCGCTCCTATCCCCGGGGGGAAGAAGAGCATTTCTTATCGAATCCGATATCAAGCCAACGACCGAACCCTAACGGATGATGAAGTGAACCAGCACCATGAGCAGGTCATCTCCCGGTTAAGGGAAATCTTTCAGGCGGAGTTAAGACAGTAAACCCTGTTATAGAAAGGATGGGGCCTTAAACCCTACCCTTTCTAAGATGAAATTATTTATTTTTATCATCCCCGCCATCAATGGCGGGGCTTTCTAACGGGGTAAAGATTTCAACGAAAGGAGGACGAAGGTCATGACCAAAGTCGACATTGTGGAAGCCATTTATGAGAAGGTCGGATTTTCTAAGAAAGAGGTGGCCAAGATCGTGGAGTCCATCTTCGATATCATCAAGGAGCATCTCGAGCAGGAGGACAAGATCAAGGTCTCGGGTTTCGGGAATTTTGTCATTCGAAACAAGAGAGCAAGACGAGGCCGCAATCCCCAGACAGGAGATGATATTCAAATTACCCCGAGAAGGATTCTGACCTTCAAACCGAGCCAGGTCATGAAGGCCGCCCTCAACCGAAGGGAGACTCCAACGGAGTAGTGTGGCTCAATAACATCTCCTCTTGGTTTTTGTCAGAACAGGTAAGCGGCAAGAGGTGGTAAGGTCATGACCAGATTGCTGAAAAAAACAGAAATTGAAAATCCTATCTCCCAGGATAGGCTCTACTATCGAATTGGAGAGGTCAGCCGGATTACGGGCATCAAACCGCATGTGCTTCGATATTGGGAATCGGAGTTTAAGGTGATCAGGCCTCATAAAGGTGTATCCCTTCAACGCCTCTATCGAAGAAAAGACCTGTACCTCATTCTGAAAATCAAGAAACTCCTCTACGAAGAGGGTTTTACCATCTCCGGAGCGAAGAAGAAGATCCGGGATCTTGAAAGAATTGAGAACAGGAAACCAAAACTGAGATTGGTTGAGAAGAGATCGAACGGGAAAGATCATGAATTGCTGTTGATGATCCGGGAAGAGCTGGGGGGGATCAGGAAGATGTTGGATTAATCCATTTTTTATAGGGGGGCTAAATCCTTTTGTCGGAAGGGGAGAAATTTCTCTCTTTACTCAGTCAATACCAACGAGCTTACAGACTTGCACACGCAATAGATCGACCAAATCTGAAGCAGGTATGTTTTCGAGGACATGCACAGCTTCCGGAATTTCTTGCCATCTCTCGCCAGTGATATTCTCGGATAACATTTTAAACTTAAATAAAATTTCATTACACAACCCCTTTTTTGATGGCGGTTTGTCCGAAAACACCATTTTATCTATTTATTAAAAATAAACGTTCATCATTATTATATCTGAAGTTGATGATAGGGATGAAATTATCCCCTTACTGTTCTTTTCAAACTATAGGAGGATAGGGAGTAATATCTTTCAGATTAAATGGCAGGCGACCCAGTGCTCTGAACCAATCAATCGAAATTCAGGATCCTCATTTGAACATCTCCCTTCTTTGACTGGGCAACGTGTGGAGAATCTACACCCCGGTGGGGGATTAATGGGACTTGGGACCTCTCCATGAAGGATAGTCCTCTTTTTTTTGCGTTTTGGCTCGGGTAGCGGAATGGCGCTCAGTAGCGCTTTGGTGTATGGGTGCAACGGGTTTGAGTAAAGCTCTTTATCCTTTGCCACCTCGACAATCTTGCCAAGATACATTACGGCGATTCGATCGGAGACATGTTCGACAACGCTGAGGTCATGAGCGATAAAAAGATAACTTAGTTTGAACTCTTCCTTTAAATCGTCTAACAGATTAATCACCTGGGCCTGGACGCTTACATCTAAAGCCGATACTGGTTCGTCACAAATGATTAGTTCTGGCTGCAAAGCAAGTGCTCTTGCTATGCCAATGCGCTGCCTTTGTCCACCGGAGAATTCATGGGGAAAACGCGATTTATAATCTGGGCTTATTCCGACTTTTTTGAGAAGATCATTAACTTTTAATTTTCGTTCAAAGGATGTATACAAAGAATGAACCTTCAGGGGTTCGCCGACGATGTCCCCAATGGACATTCTTGGATTCAGTGATGAATAAGGGTCTTGAAATATGGCCTGGACTTTTCTCCTGTAACGCTTGATTTGGGTTGATCCCATGCTCCCGATATCTTCACCGGCGTAAAGTATTTTACCTTCCGTTGGCTCCAAAAGCTTGACAATGCATTTTCCCAGCGTTGATTTCCCGCATCCTGACTCTCCCACAAGGCCTAAGGCTTCGCCTTTGTTGACATAAAGGGTAATGTCATCAACAGCCTGGACCCATCCAACAGTTCTTCTAAATATCCCCTTTTTTATCGGAAAATACTTCTTCAGCCCTTGAACGGTCAACAGATGGCTATCCGGTTTTTTCAAGAACTTCACCACATCAAGTTAAGTGCGGAATGGGGAATGCGGAGTGCGGAATACAGGCTCTTTCTTGCGCGAATTCTACGCTCGGAATTCAACTCCACGTTCCGTGATCCAAAAAGAAAATTAATATACTATAAAATTATATTCCGCCGGTCAGCAACCAGGTGGGGAGAAGCTCACGGCTGAGGACATCCGCAACGGTTTCTCGGCGCCGAACAAGAGCATTTCTGTTGCCGTTCACCAATACCGTTGCAGAGCGTGGTGTCGCATCGGACTGATTTGCGAAGCTTTCATTATAAGCCCCCATGTCCAAAAAGGCCAGCAGATCACCGCGTTTCATCGGCGGCACCTTCTTTTCTTTGGCAAGAATGTCTGCAGCATTACAAAGCTGACCGCAGATGTCGACAACTTCTTCGCCTGCGCGATTCACATCATTTGCAATCACGACATGGCGCACACGATTGCGGGGGTCGAAGGGATCGCCCATTTCGTTAACATTGCCATCCACATAGACCCACTTTTTTTTCGCCATGGTGCTGTCTACTTTAATGTTGTTCACACGTGTCAGCCAGATGCCTGCGCTATCCCAGCAATAACGCCCCGGTTCAAGGATCAAGACCGGCGGGTTCATCTTTCTCTCCTTGCATTTCAGCACGACCACATCACTGATGGCTTTCGCATATTCATCGATTGAAGGCGATGCATCCGCACCATAGCGTTCCGGTACAAAGCCGCCGCCGATATCGAGGTACTTGAAATCGAACCGGTAGCGGTTGCGGACTTCGGCGATATAGTCCATGAGCTCTTCAATTTCTTCACGGTACATCCCTGCCCGACGCGGCAGGCCGCCATGGTACATAACCCCTTCGAGTGAGATCGTGGCCTTGCGTTTCAGGGTGCGCTCTACCGCAACAAAGAACGATTCGGGCTCCAGACCGAATTTAAAGGTCCGCTCCCAGGTTGCCGGACTGACCCCCGGCGGTGGATAGCGTGGATCAATGAACATTTTTCCTTCACATTTATACAGAGGGATACGCATGCGAATTGTAATCCGCGCTCTTTTCCCCAACTGACCGGCGACGCGGTCCACATCGTCCAGCTCATCTAGATTGTCCACGTTGATCAGAATGTTGGAATCAATCGCTGCTTTGATGGTTTCGTCAGACTTGTTGGCGCCGTTTATTACAATCTTGTGAGGATCAGAGCCGGCCATCATGGCAACCGTCAACTCACCCATTCCAAATGCGTCACCGCCACCGCCTTCTTCTACGATAATCCGCCGTGCCGCCAATCCCCAATTGGCCTTCATGCCTACACAAACGATGACATCCCCAGGATAGTGACCGCAGAAAGCATCATGGATTTTCCGATAGTTATGGCGAATCGTATTTTCGGAAAGCACAAACAACGGCGTGCCGTACTTTTCCGCCAATTCCCAAACGGACTGTCCTTCCATGTAAAGCACACCATCACTATCTGTCTCTAGATAAGGTCCAAACTCCGTCATCGGTCTTTGCCTCCTGATCTTTCCTGCGAAAGCAAAATGTCGAATCTTTTCCTGATGGTCCTGTCCACATCTTCGCGCAGATGGGACTGCCTGGCGTTTGCGATCAAATTCTCGGCGATCTGCCTTGCGCGCTTCCACGCGTCCAGCGAGCCGCTCTTTTCCCATTTGTCCCGTGTGCTCGAGTCCGTAACACCGTTTCCTTGAAACAATTCGGTGTACAAATAGGATAGGGTGTGGGGCGAGGTCATGAAATTGCCCCCCGGCCCGACGGCGTCGATCACTTCCACCGCCAGATGTTCGGGATCGACCTCGATCCCTTTGAGAATCTTGCAAGTCTTGCCGATAATCTCGTCGTTCATGACAAATTGTTCAAGGCACACCGTCAGGGCGGAATCCAGCATTCCGGCAGCGTGATGGATATAGTTAGACCCGCCCATACCAGCCAGCACAGCCGACATCGTCGCTTCCCAGGCGGCTTGTGCATCCGGTACTTTGGCGTCGGAATAGCCGGCATTGGCGTAATTGGGAACCTTTATGTGCTGCGCCAGTTGGTGAATAGCGGCGTTCATCATTCCCATTTCTACAGATCCGCACTGTAAACCCATCGTACGCAAATTAGCCGTACCGGGAAGGCCTCCGTAGAGAAGAGGAGCCCCCGGTCTGGTAAGCTGGCAGACGGTGATGCCGGCCAGTTGTTCAGCGTGGGCCAGAGCCAGAGTTCCGGCCATGGTGATCGGGGAGGTCGATCCGGTCAATGGTGCGCTGGACAACGCTACCGGGATGAAATAACGGCAGGCCTCCTGCATGATCGACGTAGACTGGGTGCAAAACCTTAAGGGAGAGATGGCAAAGCAACTGACAATGGACATAAACGGCCGCCGCTGCAGTTCGACCAGGCTGCCGGCAACAAGAGAGGCCATATCAAGGACTTCGTGAAAGCCATGTGGATCGTTCACACCAATCATGACATGTTTGGCCGTGGACTTCAAACAAGCGTAAAAGACATTGACGTCATAGGCAGATACCGGAATGTCGGTGGGAATGCAGGGCCGTAGAAAAAAATGGATGTTCCGGAGTTGATCCACCAACAGACCGAACCGGTAAAGGTCCTCGAGTGTGGAAGGTCGTGCTTGGCCCGTTTCCGGATCGAGGACTTTGGGGGCCGCTCCACCGGTGCCCAGATAGACCCGGTCCTCCCCAAGGTCAAGGTCGTTGTGCCCATCACGGCTATAAAGAATAACCTGTTCAGGCGCTTTGCCCACCTCCGCCATGACCAGGTCACGAGGGAAAAAGACCCGTGCAAGACCATGATCGACCCTGGCTCCGGCCTTCGCCAGCATTTCAATGGTCTGTTCCAGACCAGACATATAAGTAAAGCCCGTTTTCTCTAGAATGGTCAGGGACGCCTCGTGAATGGTTCTGATTTGATCTTCTGAAAGTGGACGATACTGGCCGCCTGAAAGCCCCCTGTTGCTCATGATCGCATCCTTCCCGGGATTTTAGAACCAGTAAGGTTCTTCCCAAAGTTTGAGTTTTTGGCCAAGGCCTTTCTCGAGAGCCTGTTTATAAATGGTGTGCCCCCAGGACACATCCTCGATGCCCAAGCCGCCGGTAACCAGAATAATCTTTTGGTTTTCACGCTCTCTTTCCAACATGTCGCCGGAGACGATCCGCCCCATCTCGATGATGTCCGAATCCTTCATCCTGCCGGCGATAATCTGGTCATGGAGGGTAGAATAGATAACCCTTCCCTTTAGCTCTTGGGGCGCCTTATCCATTTCTTCGCGCCAATCCATATGCATCCGCCAGTTATCGGCTACCACCCTTGAACTCAACCAGAGATCATCGCTCAGGTCCGCATCTGCTGAGAGCTCGAAAAGGACTCCGTCCTTGAACCACCGGCCTTCAAAATAAGGTCTCTTAACCCTGGAAGTGGCCGTGCAGACGACATCGGAGCCTCTGATCGCCTCCTCCATACTGCCCACCGGATAGATGTTCAGACCCAGGCTTTGACTCATCTCTTCCGAGAAGAACACGGCCTTGGACGGGTCTATGTCGAAAACTTTTACTTCCCTGAGGTGTTTTACCCCTGCCGCCAGTGCCATCAGGGAGGTCTTGCTGATGACTCCACAGGCGATGATGCCTGCCACGGAGGCGTTTGTTCTGGCCAGATACCTGGCACCAAGTCCGATGACAGCTCCGGTTCTCATGGCGCTGACCAGATTGCCATCCATAACTGCCAATGGCACACCCGTTTCCGGATCATTCAGAAGGAGCAGAAGAACCGACCTGGGCAGCCCATGCTTGACCGGATTCTCCACGTTAGAGCCGTACCATTTTGAACCACAAACATGATACTCGCCGCCAAGATAAGAGACCATGGACATGAACCGTCTATCCGGACCGGCAACCGGCATTCCCGGTCCTCTCGGCTCCTTTGGAAACCACAATTTGATGCCGTGGTGGTTTTGGGAGGGCCCGCCCATCACATAATCGCCTTTGGCCATCAGTTTGAAAGTCCTGTCCATCACGTCCAAACAATGGCGCATGTCCAGAACGCCGGCTTGGATCATGTCTTCCTGTGCCAGAAATAGAAATTCTATTTTCTTCTGCATCACTCATATCCCTCTGCTATCTCACGGTGATTCCCGGTCCGGTGGGATCCCATGGCTCCGATATCTTCACCGCCGATTCATTCCCATCCATCTGCAGCGGCCCAGCAGGCAATCCTGCGGCCAGGGGCGATTTCGATCAACTCCGGTTCCTCACGCCGACAGATCGCCCTTGCTCTTGCACAGCGTGGGTGGAAATAGCACCCCTGTGGCAAATCGTTCACACTTGGGACCATACCGGGAATTTCACTCAATCTTTGTTTGCCCCCCATAGCCTTGGCCCCTAATTTGGGTATGGAGCCTAAAAGGCCAATTGTGTAAGGATGGAGTGGCTCTTCGAACATAGGCACAACGGGCGCCTCTTCCACTATTTTTCCGGAATACATGACAATGACTCGCTGGGCATATTCAGCGATAATACTGAGATTATGAGTTATCAGCAAAATGGAGGTGGACAAGGTCTGCTGAAGTTCTGCAATTAATTCCAGGATCTGGGCCTGTATGGTGACATCCAGTGCCGTTGTCGGCTCATCGGCCAAAATCAATTCCGGATTACAGGCCAGAGCCATGGCAGTCATAACCCGCTGCCTCATCCCCCCCGATAAGTTGTGAGGATATTCGTGAACTCTTTTAGAGGGAGAAGGTATCCCCAATTTGTCCAACATCTCTATGGCTCTTTCCAAGGCTTCTTTTTTAGGAGATCCCTGGTGCTCCATATACACCTCGGCTATCTGACGGCCAATGGTATATACAGGATTCAGGCTGGTCATAGGTTCTTGAAAAATCATTGAAATTTTATTCCCGCGTATTTCTCTTAGCTTTTGAGGCCCTATTTTTCTTAAATCTTCACCCTGGAAAATTATCTGTCCACCAATGATTCGCCCGGGTGACCAAGGAATAAGACCTAGAATTGACAATGCCGTGACGCTTTTGCCACACCCGGATTCGCCGACAAGACCAACGATCTCTGCCTCCTTTACATGAAAGCTCACATCATCGACAGCTTTCACCGTACCTTCAGGTATAAAGAAGTAGGTCTTTAAGTTTTTTATGTTCAAAAGGAATCTATTTTCACTATTGATTTGTGGTTCCATTTTATCCGGTCTGCCAAGTTTGGTCTGTAATTAATAAAAAACGTCCAAAATAACTGTAGTTGACGGCTTTTCTTGCCGAAGTTACTATTCTAGATCCAAAGGACGAAATCTAAGCCCGCAACTTTGGATCAGCAACGTCTCTGAGGCCGTCACCGATCATGTTAAAGGCCAAAACTGTTATCAAGATAGAAAGCCCTGGAAAGAGAGATAACCATGGCGCATTGGTCAAGACATCAATTCCACTTTTGATCATATTTCCCCATGTGGGAGTTGGAGGTGATACGCCAAGCCCGAGAAAACTCAGGCTCGCTTCCGTCATAATCGCCGTTCCCATCCAAAGGCTTCCTGCCACCATGATCTCACCGAAAATATTCGGAAGTATGTGCCGGAGGATGATCCTAAAACTGCTTGCACCAATAACTTTGGCCGAACTCACATATTCCATCTCTTTAACTGCCAATGTCGGCCCATAAGCCAGCCGCGCGAATCGGGGTGCGAAAACAATTCCGATTGTAATGATCAATTTAACCAACCCCGAGCCCAAGATTGCTGCAATCATTATCGCGGTAATCAACGTGGGAAATGACAACAGCACATCCACCATTCGCATAATTAAGGTGTCCGTCCAGCGCCCGCTGTATCCCGCCACAACACCCATGGCGGTACCCATGATCATCCCCAGCAAGACTGAGAAAAACCCTACCGTTAGCGAAATTTGAGTGCCCCAAATAATTCGAGACAGAACATCTCTGCCGTATTCGTCCGTGCCCAAGGGATGCGACCGTTCCGGTGGCATAAGGCGATGAAACACGTCCTGATCCAGGGGATCATACGGGGAAATCAAAAAAGCGAATACCGCAGTGAATAGGACCGCTAGCGCCATTACAGCGCCGACTACGGCCGTCTTATTGTTCTTGAAAGTTCGCCAAAGCTTTCTACGTTCATTCATCAGTCGTATCTAATTCTGGGATCTATTAAACCATATGAAAGATCGGTCAATAAATTGATGATGACCACCAAACTCGCGTAAATTACCATTACCGATTGTAGCATCATGTAATCCCGCTGTTCAACCGCACCGACCATCATTTTTCCCAGGCCGGGTCTGGAAAAGACGATCTCCACCAGAACCGAGCTGCCGATGAGCACTATGGTATAGACGCCGACAAATGAAACCACCGGCAGGAGAGCATTTCTAAGGGTGTGTCCGTAGATGACAATTCGCTCCCGTAAGCCTTTGGCTCTGGCTGTCCTGACATAGTCCTCTCTGAGCACATTTAGTACGGAAGAGCGGGTGGTCCGGGTAATGTAGGCAGTCATCATCAGCCCGAGTGTCAAGCCGGGAAGAAAAAGATGGTGAAGCGAATCGGCAAGATCACCGATATCGCCACCCCCCACCACGGGAAACAGATCCAGCTTTACGGAAAAGACCAGCATCATAAGGATGCCCAAGAAAAAGGACGGCAGCGATATGCCAGCCAGGGAAAAGGTGCGTCCTATGTAGTCGAACATCCGGTTTCTCCTCAAGGCGGTGAACACCCCCAGGGGTATCCCGAAAACCACCCCAAACAGGGCAGAGCTGATGGTAAGATCGAGCGTATAAGGCAGAACACGGGCTACCTCAGGTGCGATAGGAATGCCGGTGATCAACGACTTGCCCAGATCCCCTCGCGAAAGGCTTTTCAGGAAAACCAGATATTGCTGCCCGATGGGAATGTCCAATCCCATCTGCTTTTCTAGACCCTCCACTACTTCCTTGGATGAGTAATCGCCGAGCACGGCCATAGCCGGCCCACCGGGCATGCTACGGACAAGGAAAAATATCAGTGTCACCACCGTCAACAAAATAGGGATTGAGATTAAAATCCTTCTAATGGCGTATTTGACCATTCCATTTTCCTAAAACTAGCGATTATGTCGGCTTCCACATTCTAGCAGATTCCATAGACAGTCTCAACATTCCATAACATCAACCCAGCCCCTTTTTCATGATGGATTATGCGTCTGCCACGAAAGGAAAAACTGAGTCCTCTCTTCGCTCTTTTACCTAAACGAAACAGGAGACACAATTTGTGTCTCCTGTTCCTTGAGGTTTGTATGTCTACTTTGCAATTTTGGTAATTTCGGTGGGATTCGGCCCGTCCGTAATGGTTACCAACTCAAAGCCCCAATCCACTTTCGGATTTCTGGCAAAGATGTATCCTATGGTGACAAGCGGATATGAGGCTAACTTTCGCAAAAGCTCCAACTGGGCCTCTTTCCAGAAGGCCACCTGTTTTTGGGGGTCCGACTCCAGGCGCGCCCCCACAATCAAATTGTCGACACTGTCGATTTTTCCATCCCCGTCGGCATCCACTTCGCCGATATGAGAAAAGTTGGTAATGGCTTTCTTCCCCGTAACCACGATCGAGTCCGAATGATAGAACTGGGTGAGAATGATATCCGGATTCTCCCGCATGCACCCGTAAAAAACGATGGGGTTCAAGTTCTCCCGGATCCTGGAATGAAAGGTGGGATGATCCACCACAGACAGTTTCAGGTCGATGCCAATTCTCCTCAGTTGAGCTTGCATCAATTCATAGGCTACTTTGTAGGTTGCACTGTCCGAGGTGAATGCGTCCAGCGAAAAACCGTTCGGGTAGCCCGCCTCTGCTAGCAGCTTTTTGGCCTTTGAAAGGTTATGTTCGTACAGGAGACCTACTTTTTCTACTTCCGCCTTTGTTAATCCAGCAATCATGCGCCCCACCGGTACGTCGGAGTAAATGGGCGCGGAATTCTTCTCACCATACACCGCCACAAATTCTTTGCGATTCATAGCATAGGCGATCGCCTGTCTGACTTTGAGCAGATTTAGCGGTTTCACCGTCATGTTGAAATGGGCGACGATAGTTTCGGAGCTGTTGATGGTATCTACCTGGACGCCGGGAATCTTCGCCATTTTCTCAGCCCAAGCCTGCTCTTTCGGACCCTCGATCACATGCAGCTCTCCCTTTCGGAGGGCCATCTCGCGACTGCTTCCACTGGGCATATAATACCACTCAACACCGGCCAGCTTGGGGGCACCTCTGAAGTAGTTTGCGTTTCTTGTAAGAACAACCTTTTCCCTGGGCACATATTTCTGGAAAACAAAGGGACCGGTTCCCACCGGATGGGTCTTAAACCACTCATCGCCCTTTTCCTCCAGAGCTTTTTTTGCTATTACCAATCCGCCACCGCGATTGGCGAACTTCGGCAGGAATAGAAAGGCGGAAAGCGGCTTATCCATGGTAACCTGCACCGTGTACTTGTCCAGGGCCTCAAACGTCATTCCACCGTAGTCAATAGAAAAGGATGATCGTTTGGGGTCTGCGGCTCTCTGATACGAATAGACCACATCTTCGGATGTAAGCTCGTATCCAGGATTTCCATCATAAGGATGCGTCATCACCCCCCTTTTGAGCTTGAAAACCCATTGCTGGCGGCCATCCGCGAGCAACTTAGGAGACGGGATTTCGGTGGCCAAATCCGGTCCGATGGCATCAACCGACAGGTTCCCCGGTGGATACCGCACAAGACCGTTGAACACCAGCCCCACAACCAGCCGGTCCTGGGAGCCCGTGGCGCGGTGCGCATCTAAGCTCGTGGCATCGCCGTATTTGCAGGCCATGCGCAACACCTGGGTTTCGGCGGCCAGGACCTGATTAAATGAAAATGCCAGCATTACAATCACCGCCAGGGCCACAGCGAGTTTTGTTGACAATAACCTTGTCTTCTTTTTCATCGCACGTCCTCCTTTCTTTCTGGTTGTTAACCTTTCAACAGTTTCATTAGGGGTTCAAGAGAAGTAAAATTTTCCAGGGTATAGACCATTTCATAGATTTTATTTGCATTTGTATTTCCCAATCGCTCTGATGCAATGCGAAAGAATTTATCCTTAACTCCGTCAATAGCAAAATCACTTCCGGGTTCACCGTGGACTTCAATGATTTCTCTTGTGAATGAACGTCCTTGATCGGTGAGGATGGTTACTCTAGCCGGTCGATGTTTGGGAAATAGTTTATCCAGGGCAGGATCTACGTTTAGTTGGACCCTGTCCGCAATTGCCTGTATGCACGGATTCTGTAAATACTCCAGCGACATCTGCTTGACACCGAATTCACCTTCACACAGTAAAAGGGCAATCGTAAAGGGGATACTAAATTGCATCCCTTCAAGACTGGACGGACGGCGCATATCGAGCGTAATCGCTTCTTTGAATGTTTCAACTCGGATTGACGCTATGCGTTTTACATCGACATCGTTTTCATACAATATGCTTGCTGTTGCATCCAGGGCAGCATGGGTCCATCGACAGGATGGATAGCGTTTAAAGTAAACGTTGAGTATCTCATATTCATGCCCGAGGGATTTGAGGACCGTCTGCGCATTCTCGTCATATTCTGAACCGAAAGGATCCTGTAACGTTGCCGGCGGCCCCGTAAACCCTCGCTGGGCCAGGAAAGCTGCTGCAGTTCCCACAACCGCCCCCCATGGAATGCCGCCCTTAACCATGGTTTCATGGGCAAGGCTCTTCAAAACGGGAACAGCGGTCATGTATGCGCCTGCAATGCCTAACGCCATCTCAAGTTCTTTGTGGTCAAGTCCCAAAAGCCGGGCAGCGGCAGCGGCGGCGCCGTAAACGCTGGAGCCACCGGAACCGCGGGGCTTCTCCCTATATGTCTTTGTCATTAACATCCCGGAACGGGCGCACATTTCATATCCAATGATACTGGCAGTGAGAAATTCCTGGGGAGTGGCTTCCTCTCTTTCAGCAATTGATAGAGTTACCGGAAAAACAACTGAGGCGGGATGACCCACCGATGGGTAGTACCCATCCTCAAAATCCAAGGCACTGCCCAGCATGGAATTGGCCCAAACGGCACCAATGACCGGCGCGCTGCGATTGCAACCGATAATGGTGGCATCCTCCGATTCTCCCAAAGCTTCCAGAAGCCCGAAGCCGCTTTCCACCGCCGGGATCTTGTTGCTGCCTAAAGCAACACCCAGAAAGTCCAGAAAGCATCTTTTTGCCATTTGGACCGCTGTGTCAGGCAGCTTTTCGAACTTGGTGTTGAGTATAAATTGCGCAACAATTGATGCATTGGACTCGTTTTCAGTTGCAAGTTGATTCGATATCATGACACAGGCTCCTCCTTCTGCTGCGACATCACTAGGCAGGTGAATAAAAACCCGATCACAAAAGCCATGAGCATGTGGGTAGCCTCCCTACAAAATGCGGCTTTTGAAAATCCTTTCATTTTCTCACCTCCATTTTTCGGCTTGGAACATTTTTGGCAGTTGTTTTGCCGAGGCTTGTTTCTTCGCTGTAATTAACCTTGATGAAAGATACTGCCGATTCCCCCTGGTACAGGATCTCAAATTTTTTTCTTATTTGCGCGCCACAAGATTCCGGTATTCTCAGCGGCTGGTGGTTTTCCAATATTTTTTTGGCCTCAAGGCGCGCCCGTTCCCTGGCGTCCAGGCAGCCGGAATCTTCCCAGGCGTTTCTTGCCTTTCTGTCTGAAATGGCTGGGAAGAAAAGCTCGTCCTTAAAAAATTGGATCGTATGCGGATGGATAATATAATTTCCTCCGTGACCCACTCCCTGAATTGGCTGAAAGGCCAGGGTTTCGTCATTCACACGGATTCCCTTAACGGCCCTTTTGGCCATCCCGATGATCTCATTATCGATGACATACTGTTCGTAAGCCACGCCGTCTCTGATCCTTCCCGCAGCGTGATGGATGTAATTTGAACCTGCAAGCGCAGTCAGGGAAAGCCCAAAGGCCTTCTCGTATCCAGCCTGCACGTCGGGAAGCTTTGAATCCGTGATCCCTCCGATATTATAGTTTGGGATTCCAATATATTGAGCCATCTGGGAGATGGCAGCATTGAGGATCTGCCTCTCGATGCTCCCTGGGCTAAAAGATGCATTTCTCATATCGATCACCCCAGGACATCCTCCATAGATGACAGGGGAGCCGGGATTGACAAGTTGTGTAAGAACAATCCCGGATAGCTGTTCGGCATGGGTGAGGGCTAAATTGCCTGCCATCGTCACAGGCGAGGTCAGACCCATGATGGCAACTGAGGAAAGAGCAACAGGCATCTGATGCTTGACAATCTCAATTAAAATCTTGGTCACTTCTGGATTCAAAGTTAGGGGGCTCAACATCCAGGAAGTGATGAAAGACAGAATGGGGCGCTGCTGGAGCTCTTTTTCGCTACCCGCGATCATCGCGCCAAGATTAATCACTTCCTTCACTTTTTCCAAGAAATAGACATTCCCCATGACATGTTTGCCCGTGTTTACAAGAGAGGCATAATACTTGTTCACTTCGAGTTTTTCCAGTGGAAAGTCCTGAGCGTCCACAGCCCGGATATAGAAATCAATGTATTTGAGGCCATCTACCAGGCGGGCAAGATCAGCTACATCTTTCAGGGTTGCCATTCTTAGCTTCTGCGTCTCCAGATCGAGGGTGTGTATCTCCGCTCCTCCCGTGCCGGCATAGACTTTTCGGTTCTCCAGAATCAGGTCGTTTGCAGGATCTCTGCCACAGAGAAGAATACTTCGGGGAGCTGTTTTGAGGGCCTCTTCCACCATCTTTGCCGGAATCCTGACGACCTGGTCATCCGGTCCGATGCGAGCTCCTCCCTTTTCGTAAACCTCCATCGCTTCAGAGAGGGGCACTTTCACTCCGCCCTCTTCCAATATCTTCAGAGAGGTTTGGTGGATCCTTACAATCTCTTCCGGCGATAAAAACTTGAGCTGTCCCCCTTCAAACGATTCCCGAACCATTTTGGAACCTTTCACTCCTTCTCATGGATGACCAAACAAAAGGGGCCCAGAAGACTGGGCTGATTCCCCCAGTTCCTCCTCAATCCGGAGGAGGGTGTTCTGCTTGGCGATTCTCTCTCCCGACCTTGGAGCTCCGAATTTGACGAGAGGCGCCCCTACGGCAACGACCACTTCCGGAACCGGATCATCCCCGCCTCCGGCCCGGCCAGACCCCACAAGCTGATAACCATGCTCTTTGGCATAGGCAGCCGTGTCCATGGCTTCAGAAAGGGTCCCAACCATATTGGGTTTGAAGATCATCGCGTTTGCCGCTCCCATGGCAACCCCTCTCTTCAGCCGTTCGAGGTTCGTTACAAAAAGATCGTCCCCGATGATTAAAGTACTCAACTGCTTGGTAATCTCTACATACCCTTCAAAATCATCTTCCTCAAGGGGGTCTTCAATCATAAAAAGAGAGTAAGATTTGGTCAAACCTTCGAGGAAATGGATCATTTCATCCCGGCAGCGCATCTGTCCCCTAAAGTTGTAGCATTTGTTCTCTGGGTTGTAGAAATGGCTCGCGGCGCAATCCAATCCCAATCGGAACATCCCCGCATAGCCAGCGGTTTTTGTGGCTTCCAGCAGGATTTCCAAAATTTCTGCGGGCTCATCCGCAGGTGCGGCATATCCCGCCGAAGAACCGGTTTGAAGACCTTTCTGTCCATAGCGCTTTTTGATTGTTTCGCCCAGCGTAGAAAACACTTCCACACCCATTCTTAAGGCTTCGGAAAACTTGCCTGCCCTCGTAGGCACCAGGATAAATTCCTGGAATTCTACTTTTCGATCACCGTAAAGGCCGCCGTTAATCATATTAAACATGGGTAGGGGTAAAGTGTGCCCTTCTCCTTTGCCCAGATAACGATAAAGGGGAATCCCTTGGGAATTCGCCGCGGCCCGGGCCACCGCAATAGAGACACTGTAAATGGCATTAGCCCCCAAACGGGACTTATTGGGGGTGCCATCCAACTCAATCATGAGCTTATCAATCCCCCGCTGGTCAAGAACACTTTTGCCCTTCAAGGCCGGGTAAATAACTTCGTTTACGTTTTTTATAGCCTGTTGAACTCCCAGCCCCCCGTAACGCTTTCCTCCATCACTCAGCACAAAAGCCTCATGCCTCCCCACCGAAGTACCGCAGGGGGAAGAACCTCGTCCCATTGATCCATCGGCGGTCCAGACGTCTACTTCCACCATCGGCCGTCCTTTACTATCCAGTATTTCTCGGGACTTCATCATCGATATTTTAGGGTCTTTCTTTGCTTTCCTCATAAGATTGCGCTCAACTTCCTTCCCCTAATCTCTGGGTTCAATATAAATCACGTTCAAGTCGCAGACATTTGTGCCCGTGTTTCCGGTCACAATTTCATCGCCAACCATTCGCAGAACTGCCGAGCTATTATGGGCGCGCAATTGCTCATACGCATTCACACCTTTTCTTTGAGCTCGCTCCACCGTTGTGCCGTCGGTCATTCCCCCGGCAATCTCCGATGGACCATCCGTACCATCGGTATCGATCGCCCCAATACAAAATCCTTTCAGGCCTGCCGTTTCCAATGCAAAACTAAGAGCCAGTTCCTGAGAAGGGCCCCCCATTCCGCAGGGGCCATCGATTCTGGTTGTCGTTTCCCCCCCCGCAATCAGTACGCAAGAAGGTGAAAGGGGGCGATGGTTCAAAGCGCTTTCCTTGGCTACAGCGGCCAAAAATATCCCTGCTTCCCGGCTCTCCCCTTCGAGGTGCGTGGTCAGGATCAACCCGGCAAGGCCCATCCTATCCGCCGCTCGCTTGGCAGCCTCACAGGCATCTGCTGGTTTTTGCAATACGAAATGATGGATGCAATTGCCGAGAGTTTTAGGAGTCTCATGCGCGGGGTTTGGGTTGTAAAGGAATTCAACGATCGAGGGTGGAATCAGGGGAAGAAGATCATATTTTTTCAAGACGTCGCGGGCATCCTGGAGGGTGGTTGAATCCGCTGCCACAGGGGTCCCGAAAAATTTGGAGGGTTGGGCTGGGTCAGTAGTGGGCTTGTTCCCCACGGAATCGGAAATGATCAAATTGATCATCTCCGCCCCTTTGGCTTCAATTTTTTGGGCTAATCGACCTCCATTGGTGGAAGAAATGTGGCGTCGTACGGCGTTGATTTCGAGGATTCGTGCACCGCTTTTTAGGAGCTCTTCCGTTAGCTTCATCTCCTCTTCCGGGGTGATCCCTGGAACAGGGCAGTTCATCAATGCAGAACTTCCGCCGCTGATCAGGCCGATAAAGAGATCCTCCGGTCCTGCTTCGTCTACCATATTTAGAATGTGCCTGCTTGCTATGAGACCCTCTTTATTGGGGAGAGGATGGCCGCCTGCAACCAGCTCGATCTTCTGTAATCGATCCTCAGGATCAAGCTGCTTTACGATGCCAAGGCCCTTATGGATACGTTCTCCCAATGTGTCCTCAACTGCTTTCGCCATGGAGTTACAGGCCTTTCCAGCTCCTATCACAAAAAGACGACGTTTCAAGCTAAGATCCCATTGACAATTTCCGATTCTCAGTAGGTTCTCCTCCAAGGTTAAAAGATTCCTGATCACGTGATAAGCGTCCAAAGATTGGAGGGAGGCCTCAATGATCTCCAGCACAACCTTTCGTAATCGAATATCACCAATAGAAATTAACCTTTCCCAATTCTTGATCTTCATCTTTTGGGCTGCTTTGGAAACGGACTAAACTGTATACTGATCGATCTTTTTTTCGTTCAGAATGACGCCTAACCCTGGAAGCTCTGGTGCTGCGACGTATCCTTCTTCGTCAATCCATATTTTTGATTCCAAAATACCACCCAATTGCTGGTAAGCTTCAATTGTTCTGGTTTTCGGCTCGTACATCAATTCCAACCAGGTAAAGCCAGGAAATGTACAGGCCAGATGTATAACTGCCGCAAGGCCGATGCCACTCATGCTGTGGTGGGGCACAAAATGCCTTTTGTACATTTCCGCCATGGCCGCAATCTTTCGGATCTGGGATAGTCCTTCGGACATAGCACAATCAGGCTGGATGATATCATAAACGCCGCGTTCTATAAGCCACCGGAATTCATGTAGTCCCTGATTCTTCTCGCCTCCGGCGATATAGATCTCCGTGGCTTCCCCCAGTCGAATCAGGTTGTCAAAATCGTATCGGGAGAGGGGTTCCTCCAGCCAAATCACCCCTCGAGCCTCCAATTCCCGGGCCATACGCAAGGCCCGTTGGAAATCCCAGATGACGCCCTGTTTCGGGGATGGTAAATTAGTAGCCTGATTGGCATCCACCATAAAATCGATTTTACCTTTCGTTTCCTTTAGACAGGCATCCAGAATAGATAGATCGTCTGCCATTTTCTCATTGTGCAGCCTGAGTTTCATGGCCTTAAACCCCAATTCCTGATAGTGAATCGCAAGGATGGCTCGATCCTCTGGCGTCCCCACTTCCACAGTGCTGGCATAAGCCAGGATTTTGTTACGGTAATGTCCCCAGAGCTTATAAAGGGGAAGATTCGCAGCTTTTCCGATAATATCCCACAAGGCCATGTCAATACACCAGATGCCACTTCCCGCATTCCTGTAAACTCGGGCCAAATGTTCGGTAGCAAAGGGGTCTTCACCCAGTAGATAGGGTTTAATCTGGGTTGAGATCACGCCAGCTAAGTGCCCGCTCGTGCCTCCAATTCCCATAATCCCTTCATCGGTGATAATGCGGACTAAAGTGAAATTGTGTGATTTAGTGACCAGGCCGGGTTGCCAAGCTGGCCTCAACTCACCCGGGTATGGAATCGTAAGGTTGTTTGCCACGACATCAATGATCTCCATGAAACCAACTCCTTTTGCTCTGCTTTTTTAAGAAAAAGAGGTGACGCAAAATAGATGCCAAAGAAAACCCATAGTCCATTTTGTTAGAAATACAATTTAAAATCAAACAATTACATGCGATATAAAATTACAATCTTCGAAGTTTTAAAATATTTATTGTTGCAAATTTGAAAGAGATGATGTAAAAATAAAACAACATTCACGAGACGAGAATGTCATGAAACCTAATCTTTGTATCGTTGGATATAAACCTCTTATCGCCATTGCCAGGAAGGTTGCTTCCGAATTCAGTGATGTGGCCGATTTTATCTTTATCACTAGTTTGTTAGAAGAAGCTCTGCCTTTTTTACGAGAAATTGAGGGTGTAGCGGATATTGTTTTGGCTGGGGCGTCGACACGGAAGATGCACTCAAAGCATCTAAAAATTCCAATCATCTCTTTTAGCCCAACCTTTCCCGATCTGGTCCGGGCAATCCAGGAGGCTCAGACCTTCGATCACCGAATTGCCGTATGTCTGTCACGAGACGACCATGACTTTGACCTTTCCCTCCTCTCCAAGGTGATGAACGTTTCATTTTTACCTTTCTACTGTGACACAAGCGAGGAATATGTGAATGCTTGTAAAGTCTCGAAGGAAAAAGGCTATAAAGTGATGATCGGAGGAAGTTTTACTGTTGAAACCGCTGAAAAAATTGGCCTGAAAGGTATTTTGCTTTATAAAGGAATGGACATGATCCGGAAGGCTGTTAAAAATGCACTCGAAATCTGTAAAATCCAGCATGAAGGAATACGCCGTGTATCGCAGCTTACTGCCGTAGTGAACCATTTCACCGAAGGGCTCCTTTTAACAGATGAAAAGGGACAGATCATTTTAGACAACCCACCAGCACAAATCCGTTTAGGACTAAAAAAACTTCAGGGCCTGAGAGTGACCGATCTGTTTGAAAGTAAAATTGCGGAGAAGGTATTGAGGCAGGGTAATAAGATTCTAAACGTCATCGAGAATAAAAATCTCGTTGTCAACTATATACCCGTTCATTCGGCTGAGGGGATTCATGGATTAGTTTGTACTTTTACGAAAGTTGATGAAATACAGGATGCTGAGTTTACTGTACGGAAGAAACTTCATGACAGGGGTTTTGAAGCCAAATATACATTAGACGACATTGTGGGCGAGAGCCAGGCCATCCGTTCATGCAAAGAGAAGGCCATTCTGTTTGCCACTGCCGAAGGCCCCATTCTGATTACGGGAGAAAGTGGGGTCGGTAAGGAACTTTTCGCCCATAGCATTCATGCCCTAAGCAATCAGTGTGAAGGCCCTTTTGTGGCTATCAATTGTGCCACGCTCCCGAGCGAGCTTCTTGAAAGCGAACTTTTTGGTTACGAGAAAGGAGCATTTACCGGTGCACATGTTGCTGGTAAAAAAGGTCTCATCGAGTTGGCCCACAAGGGAACGCTCTTCCTTGACGAAATTACTTCCCTCACCTATCCCCTTCAAGCAAAACTTCTGCGCCTCCTCTCCGAACACGAGATTTTAAAGCTTGGAAGCGATCGAATCATCCCCATTGAAATTCACATTTTGGCTGCCACGAATATTGACATTGAATCCTGTGTGGCAACCCACCACTTCCGAGAGGATCTTTATTACCGGCTGAGCGCCTTTCGTCTCCACATTCCACCCCTCCGTGAACATCCGGAAGATCTGGTGCCACTTTTCCTCCACTTTGTGCTTAGATTTCGAAGGGAAATCGCAGCACAGGTGTCTAAGAAAAGGCAGACAATCCAGAAAATTTTAATTAAAGAGCATTTAAAAGGAAATGCTCGAGAGCTTGAAAACATTGCAAAGCGTTTCTGTCTACTTTTTCAGCCCGAAAAGCATGGGGAAGAGATTGGTGCCCTCCTTGAGGCCTGTCTAGAAAGGAAAATGGGTCCATACGAACTAGCGTGACTTTCCTATTTATAAAAATACCTGTTGAATACCGCCCAGCTCTGCTGGGCGGATGAAAACAGG